>NZ_JARUBJ010000002.1:6862500-7023752 GCF_029626145.1 Micromonospora sp. WMMD961 | reverse complement strand
GGCTCGGTGACCGGGTGGTCAGCGACGACCCGTTCGAGCGGGACTTCGACCTCCGGGGCCGTGGGTTGGCGCTGAACCCGACGGTGTTCACCGAACGGCGGGTGCTGTGGAACCTGCTGGAGGACTCGCTGCCGGCCGCCGCGTACCCGGTCCGGGCGGTCGGAACGCTGTGGGAGGCGACCGGGGCGCCGCCCGGAGACCCGCTGGCTCGGGTGGTCGGCCCCGGCCGCGCCGCGCTGCTGCATCTGCTCGACACGCCGTCGACGACCACCGACCTGGCCCGACTCACCGGGATGTCCGCCGGGAACGTCTCCCAGCACCTGGCCGCGCTGCACGCCGCCGGCCTGACCTCACGGACCCGGCAGGGTCGGCACGTCCTCTACCGCAACACCGACGCCGCGAGAGTCCTGCTCCGGGCCAGTCAGGGTGGGTGATCAGGCGAGCAGCAGGTCGGCGAGCGGGCGGCGGCGGCGCAGGCCGATCTCCCGGGCGCGCAGGTCGGCCGGGAGGGCGAACGGGTCCCCGAGCCGGCCGACGGCGGCGACCACCAGTGGGCGGACGTCGCCGGGCAGGTCGAGTTCGGTGGCGAGGCCGGTCTGGTCGAAGTGGGTGAGCTGGCGCACGTGCAGGCCGAGCGCGGTGGCCTGCAACGTCAGGTGGGCCATCGCCTGACCCAGGTCGTACGCGGCCCGCTCGGCGTCGTCACCGGTGTGCGCGCCGACCACGAGGGTCGCGGCGTGCCGGGCCCAGCACTGGTCGTCGCCCGGGAGGCTGATCATGATCCGCTTCCAGATCTCGTCGTCCCGGTGGCCGATGGCGAACCGCCACGGCTGCCCGTTGTCCGCCGACGGTGCCCAGCGCGCGGCCTCCAGCAGCGAGGTCGCCTCGTCCGTTGTCAGTTCGGCGCTCGGGTCGAAGGCCCGGGGGCTCCAGCGGAAGGCGAGCAGCGGAGTCAGGTCAGCCATGACGGGAATCGTCCTGTATGGGTGATTCGCCGGTCAGGTCGGGTTGGGGAAATGTGGGCAAACGCACCCGTAACGGTATGAAGATCAGGGCGTTCCCGCGCCCGGGCTGTCCGTCGGATCAGGAGTCGGCGGCGCTGCGGTGTCCAGTGGTTCCCGGTCGACCACCACCGGGCCGGCGAGCTGCACGGTGGCCGGAGCCGGGCCGGGCGGGGCGGCCAACCGCAACGTCCCCGACCCGGTCCGGACGCCGGTCGGTGTGCCGTCCCGGTCGTAGCAGTAGATGCCCACGTCCAGCGGGGCGTTCAGCGACGCCGAGGTGGAGTCCACCGAGTAACAGGTGCCGGCCAGGCCCTCGGGCGTCTCGGCCGGGGCCACCGCCAACGGCGCGCGTCGGTCGGTGAGCACGTCCAACCAGTCGGTGAGCGGATGGTGCAGGCGGGGGTCCGACCGGCGCGGGATCGTGTCGTCGCGCTCACCGAGCCGTACGCAGCTCGACGACTCCGGTCTGCCGGCAGACGGCAGAGCGCACTGGAACAGCCCGTCGGGCGTGGCGGCCATCGAGACGTCAACGGTGCCACCCCACGCGCCGCCCGGGACGTCGACCCGCCAACTGCCGTCGTTCGCGCTGGTGAACACGATGGTGCGGTCCGGCTGGCCGGCCCGGCTGTAGACGTACTGCGCCACCATGTGGCGGTCCTGGGCGGCTGCGGCCAGGGCGGCCAGCTCGTCCCGGGCGGCGTCCACCTCGACCGGCCCCGGGCCGGTCGGCGTCGGGGTCGGGGTCGGCGGCGTGCTGGTGCAGGCGACCAGGAGTGTCGGCAGGGCGAGCACGAGCGGCCCGAGCACGCGGCCGGCCGAGCGGATGAGGTCGGGCACCGGCCCATTCTGGTGGCTGCGGGCGATCGGTGGGGGTTGGCAGGTACCAGGCTCGGTCCGGCGTGTCGGACGGGCTCGTGTTTGCGTACCCCCGGAGCTGGTGAGGAGCGGTCCGGCCGCACCCGTGCGGGCCGGATGGTGGGATCACCTGACCCGCCGTCGTTACCCGCCGGATACCCTCAAGGGGTTTGACACGCGCCGCCGGCCCCGGTTCCGGCGGCGTCGGCACGCTCAGGGTCGCTGGGAGGGAGTGCACGTCGTGGCACTCGTGGTGCAGAAGTACGGCGGGTCGTCCGTCGCCAACGCCGAGCGGATCAAGCGGGTGGCCGAGCGCATCGTCGCCGCCCGCAAGGCCGGCGACGACGTGGTGGTGGTGGTCTCCGCGATGGGGGACACCACCGACGAGCTGCTCGACCTGGCCAACCAGGTCAGCCCCCTGCCGCCGGGCCGCGAGCTGGACATGCTGCTCACCGCCGGCGAGCGGATCTCCATGGCGCTGCTCGCCATGGCGATCCACAACCTGGGGTACGAAGCACGCTCGTTCACCGGCTCGCAGGCCGGCGTGATCACCACCTCGGTGCACGGCCGCGCGCGGATCATCGACGTCACGCCAGGGCGGCTCAAGGGCGCGCTCGACGAGGGGTCGGTGGTCATCGTGGCCGGCTTCCAGGGCGTCTCGCAGGACACGAAGGATGTCACCACCCTGGGCCGGGGCGGGTCGGACACCACCGCCGTGGCGCTCGCCGCCGCCCTGCACGCCGACGTCTGCGAGATCTACACCGACGTGGACGGCATCTTCACGGCCGACCCTCGGATCGTGCCCAACGCCCGGCACATCCAGCACATCACCTATGAGGAGACGCTGGAGCTGGCCGCCTGCGGTGCGAAGGTTCTGCACCTACGTAGCGTGGAATACGCCCGCCGGGCGGGGTTGCCGATCCACGTCCGTTCGTCATACTCGACCAACACCGGCACGATGGTCACCGGATCGATGGAGGACCTTTCCGTGGAGCAGGCACTGATCACCGGGGTCGCGCACGACCGCAGCGAAGCCAAGATCACGATTGTCGGGGTGCCCGACGAGCCGGGTGCCGCCGCGCGGATCTTCGACACCGTCGCCGGCGCCGAGATCAACATCGACATGATCGTGCAGAACGTCTCCACCGAGGGCACCGGTCGCACGGACATCTCGTTCACCCTGCCCAAGGCCGACGGCCCGACCGCGATGGCCGCGCTCAGCAAGATCCAGGAGCCGGTCAAGTTCAAGGGCCTGCTCTACGACGACCACGTCGGCAAGGTCTCGCTGATCGGTGCCGGCATGCGTTCGCACCCCGGTGTCGCCGCAGGCTTCTTCGCCGCGCTCGGCGCTGCCGGCGTCAACATCGAGATGATCTCCACCTCCGAGATCCGGGTCTCCGTGGTCTGCCGGGACACCGACCTCGACGCCGCCGTCCGCGCCATCCACGACGCGTTCGAGCTGGGCGGCGACACCGAAGCCGTGGTCTACGCGGGGACGGGTAGGTAGCGCCGATGACGGCGCTGCCCACCCTCGCCGTGGTCGGAGCGACCGGTGCCGTCGGCACCGTGATGTGCGAACTGCTCACCGGACGACGCAACGTCTGGGGTGAGATCCGACTGCTCGCCTCCGAGCGTTCGGTCGGGCGACGGGTGCGCTGCCGAGGCGAGGACCTGGTCGTCCAGGCGCTGACCCCCGAGGCGTTCGACGGGGTCGACGTGGCGATGTTCGACGTGCCCGACGAGGTCTCCGCCGAGTGGGCGCCGATCGCCGTCTCCCGAGGCGCGATCGCCGTCGACAACTCCGGCGCGTTCCGGATGGACCGGGACGTCCCGCTGGTCGTTCCGGAGATCAACCCCGAACAGGTCCGCAACCGACCCCGGGGCATCATCGCCAACGCCAACTGCACCACCCTCGCGATGATCGTCGCGGTCGCGCCGCTGCACCGTGAGTACGGCCTACGGGAGTTGGTGCTCGCCTCCTACCAGGCGGTCTCCGGGGCGGGTAAATCCGGTGTGGACATCCTGCACGACCAGCTCAGCAAGGTCGCCGGTGATCGGGCGCTCGGCTCCCGCACCGGTGACGTCCGGCAGGCGGTCGGCGACGACCTCGGCCCGTTCCCGGCCCCGATCGCGCTCAACGTGGTGCCCTGGGCCGGCTCCCCGGCCGACGCCGGTTGGTCGTCGGAGGAGATGAAGATCCGCAACGAGTCGCGGAAGATCCTCGGCCTGCCCGACCTCAAGGTGTCCGCCACCTGCGTCCGGGTGCCGGTGGTCACCGCGCACTCGGTGGCCGTGCACGCGGTGTTCGCCAGCGAGGTGGACGCCGAAGGCGCCCGGGAGGCGCTGCGCAACGCACCCGGAGTGATCCTGGTCGACGATCCCGCGGCCGGAGAGTTCCCGATGCCGATCGACGCCGTCGGCACCGACCCGTCCTGGGTCGGCCGGATCCGCCGCGCCCTGGACGACCCCCGCGCCCTCGACTTCTTCGTCACCGGCGACAACCTGCGCAAGGGGGCGGCCCTCAACACGGCCCAGATCGCCGAACTCCTCGCCAAGGAGCTCCGCACGTCCTGAGGGCCGGGGTGGTCGCGGTCGATCATGGACTTGTGGTGGGCGTTTTGACCCCGCAAAGGGTGAACGTCCCCACCACAACTCCATGATCGACGGTGGTTGCGGGCGGGGCTAGGCAGCGGACAGGCGTACGCCGTCGCGGCCCTGGCGCTTCACCGCGTAGAGGGCCTGGTCGGCCCTTCGCAGGGTGCGGTCGGGGGTTTCGCCGGGGCGGGGCAGCGCGACGCCCACACTGATCGTGCGGCCGATGCGTCGGGCCGCCTCGGCCAACCGCTCGGCGATCCGGACCGCCTCCTCGGGGCGGCTCACCTCGATCACCGCGACGAACTCGTCGCCGCCGATCCGGTACAGCTCGTCGCCGTGGCGTAGCGCGCCCTCCAACGCCCGGGCCAACCCGACCAGCACCCGGTCGCCGGCCTGGTGGCCGTACGTGTCGTTGACGGTCTTGAAGCCGTCGACGTCGATCGCCAGCAGGGCCGTACGCCCTGGGGTGGCCGTCGCGATCCGCTGCCCGAACGGGCCGGTGTGCCGCAACCCGGTGAGCGGGTCGGAGCTGGCCTGCTCCCGCAGTCGGGCCAGCGTGCGCAGCCGGTCCAGGCTCGTCCAGGCCTGCCCGGCGAGCAGCTCCATCAGGCTGACCGTGGTCGGGTCCGGGCGCAGTGCGCGTTCGTCCGCGACCAGCAGCACCCCACCGACCTCCGGGGGCCCCACCGGAACGGCGACCAGCGTGCGCACCCCGGCCCGGGTCAGCGGACGATAGTCCTCGGTCGGGGGATGGCCCGCCTCGCCCAGCGTGTACCCAGCTCCGTACCGGTGTGCCCGCTCGACCATCCGGTCCAGCGCGGCCGGACCCGACTCGGTCAACTCGGCCCGAATCCGGATCTCCAGATCGCCCGGCGTTGCCGGTGCCGGGCCGAACTGACCCGCCATCAGCAGCACCGCGGTGGAGAGGGCGGAGACCTCACGCGCGGCGCACGCCGCCACGCCCAACACGTCCGCCTCGGTGGGCGCGGTGGAGAGCGCGGCCGCGTGCCGGAGCAGCTTCTCGCTGCGGCTCTCCTCCGGTGGCCCGCCGAGGGCGGCGATCCGCGCACCGAGCCGGTCGGCCACCTGCTGTGCCGTCTCCCGCCACGGCTCCAGCTCGACCGGCTCACCCCACTGCAGGTCGAGGACGCCGATCGGCCGACCCGCCGGGTCCAGCACCGGTACGCACAGCTCGGCCGTCACGTCCGGGCGTACCGGAAGGTAGTCCGGATCGACCGTGACGTCCGGGACGGCCGCGGGGGCGCCGGTGGCGTACACCCGGCCGACGATGCCGGTTCGCGCCGGCACGGTGGCGAAGACCTGCCAGGCCCCGGTCGCCGCGACGCAGCGCAGACGGTCGTGTGTCGCGAGCAGCACGGAGATGGTTGCCGGGGTGTGGCGGGACAGCGCGGTGACCGTCCACCGACAGGCTTCCGGCGTACTCGACGCCATCGGCAGGCGGACGGTGACGTCACGGATGACTCGCTGATGATCCACTCGCACGTCGTTCCAGGTAGGGGAGGAGCCCGGCCGGCGCCGAGCCGCGCGATCAAGCGTACACGCCGCCCCGTGCGCCTGCATCCGCGTGGTCCGGGGGCAGCCTCACCATCAGCGGCATCACCGCCGACACCACCGCCACGTACTGCATCACGGTGAACCGGCCGGCGGCGGCGACGGGTTCAGCGCCCTCACCGGGGGGACGAACCAGGTCACCGGCCAGATCGACCTGGACGCCTTCGTGGACTACCTGACCGCCCAGTCGCCGGTTTCCGCGCCGACGCTGGACCGGATCCGCACCACCGCCGAGGTCCCCGCCGCCTGACGGCCGACCCCGCGACGTCGGGCCCCGGAGTGAGCGCTCCGGGGCCCGACCCGTCCCCGACCCGTCCCCGACCCGTCCCCGACCCGTCCTCGACCCGTCCAGTCCACATGCCGCCCCGCCTGCTCGTCCCGGCCCCTGCCTGCCCGCCCCTGCCTATCTCTTCTCGCCCTGGCCCCGCCTCGCCCTGGCCCCGCCTCGCCCTGGCCCCGCCTCGCCCTGGCCCCGCCTCGCCCTGGCCCCGCCTCGCCCTGGCCCCGCCTCGCCCTGGCCCCGCCTCGCCCTGGCCCCGCCTCGTTTCGCCCGGTCGCCCAGCCGGTCGTGTCGGCCGCGTGATCACGCTGCACCCTTGAAGTAGTGGCCTCCGGGCGCGTGGATGCCACTCGAACCAGGATCGAGCGTGATCTTGCGGTCGGAGGCAGCATCCGGGAGCAAGATCCGCGCAACATCGGGGATGTTGCTGTCTCCCGTTTGCCGCAGGCAGCAACATCGGGGAACCTGCGCGGATCTTGGGCGCCGGGCCACCCGGGCGCTGGGTGCCGGACTAAACGCCGGGGGTGCTGGGTGAGGGCGGGGTGTGGGTTAGTCCTTGTCGCTCCGCTGCGCGAAGCGGCCCTAATCGGGAGGAAGTCGGTCTACTTCCGAGTTAGGCGGGGGTGGGGGTCGGCTCGGGGGAGGTGAGGGCCGGCGTCAGTCGGCCGTCCTGGTCCGTGGTGAGCAGTCGGCGCAGGGATAGTGCGACCAGGGAGGCGATCAGGCAGCCGCCGACCACCGTCGCCACCCAGACCTTGCCGTCTGCCGCGCCGATGAGCGGTCCGGCGGTCACCGGACCGATCACACCGCTGATGCCGAAGATCATCGAACTCATCGCGTTGTACCGGCCGCGCAGCTCGTCGGTGGCCAACGCGTTGGTCAACGCGGGCATGACCGGTGACAGCATCGTCTCGCCGAAGCCGAAGATCGCCGAGCAGGCCACCACGCAGAGGGCGGCCAGCAGGGCGTTCTTACCGCTGACCAGGCCAGCTACGCCGAGGACCAGCCAGGCGGTGGCGAACACCGCACCCACCACCGCCAGCGCACGGGTGCGGCTGCGCCCCTCGATCCGGCGGATCACCAGCAGTTGGGCGAGCACGATCATCACGGTGTTGGCGGCGAGCGCCCACGCCACCACTCGGGTCTCCACCTCGGCCACTCGCACCGCGTACGCGGCGAAGCCCACCTCGATCTGTCCGTAACCGCAGGTGGTGAGGATCAGCCCGAAGATCACCAGCCGTCGGAACGGACGGTCGCGAAGCACGGTCAGATAGCCGCCGGGCGACGGTTCGTCGACACCACGACGGTTTCCGAGTCGGTGACCCACCCCGGGCAGGGTGAGCAGGATGATGGCCGGCAGCAGGTAGGTCACCGCGTCCAGCAGATAGATCGTTTGGAAGGTGCTGAGTCGGGCGGTGTCGACGATCGCGCCGGAGGTCATGCCGCCGATGCCGATGCCCAGGTTGAGCAGGGCGAAGTTCAGCCCGAAGACGCGTTGCCGCTCACCGTCGTCGGTCAACGAGGCGAGGATCGTGTTCTGCCCGGACCAGATCGCCGAGCTGCCAACGGCGATCACCGTCATCACCAGCAGTGCCGACCCGGACGAGTCGACCAGCGCGAGCGAACCGGTGCCGATCGCTTCGATCAGTAGGCAGGGCACCACGATCCGACGCGCGCCGAACCGGTCGATCAGCGTCCCACCCAGCGGCGACAAGGCCAGGGTGACCGCGCCGTACCAACCGATCACGAGCCCGGCGCGGGCGTCGGTGAGCCCGCGTACGTCGGTCAGGTAGATGAACAGGAACGGCAGGGTCAGGCCACGCCCGATCGCCGACAGCAGGGTGCCGACGAGGATCCGGCGGGCTTCTCGACGGCGGGGCAGGGCACGACGCAGCATGACCGGCATTCTGTTCGTCGGGTGTGACACCACGCGACTCGTTTTGAGCGCACCCCGCTGTCGCCGAGGCCGACGGGTGATCAATCGCACGGTGTCCGCCGGGTCTGCGATGCTGGCCCGATGACCGGCACCTGGCGACATCTGCCCGCTACCGCCCGCGCCATCGCGGTGACCGCCACCGCGGCCGTGGCCGCCGCCCAGGCACGTGACGGGCAGGCGTACGACGAAGCGGTCGTCGGGCTCGCCGCCGACGAGCGCTCCGGCCTGGTGCTGGGCGCCGTGGTCCGGCTGCTGTTGGAGGAGAGCCACCCGGAGGGGCTGGCCGGTGATGACGTCCGCCAGGTGTTGACCCGCTGTGTGCAGGGGGCGGCGCGGTGGCGTTCGGACGTCGACCCGCACGTGGTGCTCGTCCTGCTGGCCGGGGCGCTGGGCGTGTACGACCCCGAAGGTGACGAGTCGCGACCGGACGCGTCGGCCCTGGCCCGGCACGCACCGCTGCTGGTGGCGGACCTGCTGGCGGCGACCGGCGCGCCGTTGGACGGCTACCTGGCCGCCGCGTTCGCCGAGATCGAGCGCACCGAACGACAGGACTGACGGACGGGGGCGACCACACCCGTGTGTGGCCGCCCCGTGTCCGGGTGGGTCAGGAGGCGGAGGCCGCCACCTCGAACGAGTACCAGTTGGGGTAGTCGCTGACCGTGCCGTCGGCGCGTACGGCGTAGACGGTCAGGTCCACGTACCCGATGGCGGTCGGCGTCCAGGTGATCGTGGCCCGGCCGTTCGCGTCGGCCGCCACCTCGGTCGGCTCGGCGCCGTTGAAGCTGTACTGGTAGGCCGTGGTGTCCGTCCAGCCCGGGGGTGGGGAGAAGGTGAAGGTGCCCTCGATTCCCACTCCGCCGACGGCCGAACCGTCCGGCGAGGAGTAGACGTCGGACTTCACCCCGGGGCCGGGATAGAAGGACGTGGACCAGTTGGCCTCCGGTGAGACGAACCCGTTGTCGCTGCGGCTGCGTACCTTGAGGTGGTGCCCGTTCGGGTTCGTGGCGAAGAAGCTGAAGAAGGCCGTGCCGTCCTCCTGGGCGTCCCGCGTCTCCGGCGTTCCCCCGTCCAGGGTGATCTCGTAGTCGCGGACACCGGTGACACCGGGGGCCGGGACGAACTTCAGCAGCACTTCCTGCCCCCACTCGGGCGTACCGTTCTCCACCCGCACCTCGGGCTCGACCCGCGGCACCAGAGTGCGGTACTCGACGGTCTCGGAGACGTTGCCCGCGAGGTCGATCGTGCGGACGCTCAACCGCTGCGGCCCGGAGCCGATCAGATCGATCGTCACGGTCGCCGAACCGCCGGGGGTGTTCGCCCGCACCGATCCCGGCTGGTCCAACGGGTGGGTGCACTCCAACTGGCCGTACGCGCCGCTGGCCGAGCAGCCGTGGCCGCCCAGGCTGCGCCACGAGTATTCGAAGCCGGCGACGTCCTTGTCGCCGTTCCCGGAGAAGGTGAAGACCGGCGACACGCCGGTCGGCGCCGCCTCGCCTGTGCTGTCCTGCGGGTAGTTGGCCGAGGTGATGGTGGGCTCGACGGGGGCGGTGCGGTCGTGGGTGAAGAAGCACTTCTTCGACCAGGGCGAGTAGTCCGCGCCGTCGGTCGCCCGAGCCTGCCAGACGTAGGTGGTGCCGTCGACCAGCGTGCCCTCGGGCAGGTTGACCCGATTGGCTCGGCCGGTGAGGCCGTGCTCACCGGTGAACACCTGGCGAGCGTCCGGGTTGGCTTTCGGCCAGATGGCGACCTCGGTCTCGACCGCGCGCTCGTCGTACTCGTCGGCGTCGCTGCCGACCGCCTCCAGGATGCTGGCGAACCCGCCGATGCGCGGGTAGGGCGCGAGTTGGGTGCAGGGCAGACCACCGTTGTACAGGTGGGCGGTGTCGATCTGCGGCACCGAGTTGAACTCGACGTTCAGGTCGACGCTGCGGTACGGGTGCAGCCGCCGGCCGTAGGACGCGTCGCTCTCGTACTGCTCCGGCACCCGGATCTCGAAGGTGATGTGACGCTGCCGGTGTGCCACCGCATCCTGCACCGCCGCGCCCACGTCGAACGTGATGGAGGCCCCCGGGCAGAACTGCACCGGAGTGAGGACCTCGCCGAGCTTGGCGAGCGGCGCGGGTGCTCGGTTCCAGGTCGGCGTCGTGGTGACCGGCTTCGTCCGCCAGATCTCGACGGCACGCTTGCTGCAGTCGGCGACGCTGCGTTCCTCGAGGAACACCTTGCCGCCGTAGATCTTCTTGCCCTCGTAGGCGGAGAGGTCGAAGGTGGCGTACACCCGCGAGGTGTGGCTCTTGCCCTTGTCGTCCTGCCAGGTGCCGAGCGGAACGTCGGTGGTGCTGTCCACCGGGTACGCCTTCTTCGGCGTCGCCGAGTCGGTCCACCCCACCTGAACCGACGGCGGACCGTCCAGGTGGGGTGCTGCGGTGGCGGCGTTCGCGGTGGAGATGAGAGTGAGCCCGCTGACGCCCAGCGTCAGCGCGATCGCGCTCACGATGCCACGGCGCGGCCTGGATCTGATCACAGTGAATGTTCCTCCCCGTTGTCACCCGTCGATTGAACGGATGATCAACCGAATCAGATCGCGCGCGGCAGCCAGGCGGCAACCACCTTTCGGCCGGCTCCGGGGCCCGTCGATAGGATTGATGATCAACGAGAGATGCCGGTGTCAGGCGGGAACGGTGGTCCGCCGCGCCACGACCTCCAGGTATTCCGCCGAAATCCGCACCGTGCCGTCGGTGGCCCGGTTGCGCGTACGGGCCAGCTTCACCAGGTCGGCGTGCAGCTCCGCTCGGCGCTCCTCGGGCAGCGCCTCGAACGCCTTCAACGTCGGGCCGTAGTTGGCCCGGAAGAAGAGGGCGAACTCCTCAGGTGTGCCGAAGCGGAAGACGAACTCCCGGCGTACCGCCCGAAGGTCGTGCACGGCCGCCCCGAGCAGCTCACGGACCCGGTCCTCGTCGCCCCACTGCACCGGCGGGCGCAGCCCGGCCGGGGGCGGCACGTGCCGCCCCACCGTGCGGAACAACTCGCCGATGAAACCCTGCGGCGTCCACGACGCCAGCGCGACCGTGCCTCCGGGCCGGCAGACCCGGACCAGCTCGGCCGCCGCCCGCTCCTGGTTCGGGGCGAACATCACGCCGACGACGGAGAGCACCGCGTCGAAGGCACCGTCGACGTACGCCAGGCGCTCCGCGTCCCCGGTCACGAACGTGACCGGAAGCCGTTCCGCCGAGGCCCGCGCGTGGCCGCGTTCCAACAGTTCGGGTACGTAGTCGACGCCGGTCACCGCGCAGCCGCAGCGGGCGGCGGCGATGGCGGCGTTGCCGGTCCCGGTCGCCACGTCCAGCACCCGAGCGCCCGCCGACAGGTCGGCCGCGGTCACCAGCAACTCGGCAATCGGGTGGATGAGGGCGGCGACGGCCCCGTAGTCGCCGCTTGCCCAGGTCACCTGCTGGCGTGCCTTCACGGCGGTGAAATCGAGTGCGGTGGTCATCAGTGGTCTCCCTCGGACGGCTCGTCGTGCCACCGACGCTAGGTGTGACAGCACGTCCAGGGATCGGTAGAAACACCTATATCGGCTGCGTAGAGCCCGTGTGAGGCCACCGCCGAGCGCGTGCCGGCGGCGCTGCTTCACAGATCGTCGGCCTGCCAGTCACCATCAACTGCCTTTTCCTGCGCCCAGGATGGGCGAAGCGCCCGGATACGAATCAAGGCCCCTCCGTGGAGGGGCCTTGACCTGCTGTTACCTCTGGTCGGGGTGGCCGGATTCGAACCGACGACCTCTTCGTCCCGAACGAAGCGCGCTACCAAGCTGCGCCACACCCCGAGGCGTGCCGACAAATAGTAGCCCACCCGGTCCGATGGTCAAACTCGGTACCCCCGCGGCCCGGAGCACCCCGCAGCCCACCCAGGATCCGCACACCATCGCCGATGCTGCTGCCTCAGGACGCGCCGAGGCAGCAACATCCCCGATGCTGCGCGGGTCTTGACCGGCGGGCGCGGCGTGCACCGGCGGGCGCGGCGTGCACCGGCGGGCGCGGCGTGCACCGGGGGGCGCGGCGTGCACCGGGGGCCGGGTCAGCGGGGGATGAGGGTCAGGATGCTGGCCTCCGGAGGGCAGGCGAAGCGGACCGGTGCGGTGGGGTGGGTGCCCAGGCCGGCGGAGACGTGCAGCCAGGAGTCCGAGCCCGGCCACCGGTGCAGGCCGCGCGCCATCGAGCGGGGCAGGCCGCAGTTGGTCACCAGTGCCCCGTAGCCCGGTACGCAGACCTGACCGCCGTGGGTGTGCCCGGCCAGCAGCAGCCCGAAGCCGTCCGCGGCCATCTGGTCGAGCACCCGTGGTTCGGGGGAGTGCGTCACCGCGATGGACAGGTCGGCCGAGGACGAGACCGCGCCGGACACGGCAGGGTAGTCGTCCCGGTCGATGTGGGGGTCGTCGACGCCGACCAGGTCGAGCTGCCGACCGCCGGCCTTCAGCATGGTCCGGGCGTTGTTGAGGTCGGCCCAGCCGGCGCCGGTGAAGACCTGACGCAGCTCCTCGTAGGGCAGCTCGACGCCCTCGGTGTACTCCCGGTCGGGCAGGAAGTAGGTGAACGGGTTCTTCAACACCGGGCCGGTGTAGTCGTTGGAGCCGAAGACGAACGCGCCGGGGAAGTCCAGCAGCGGCTGTAGCGCCCGCAGCACCCCTGGGACCGCGCCCGGGTGGGCCATGTTGTCGCCGGTGACCACCACCAGGTCGGGGTCCAGGGCGGCGAGCGACGCCACCCACCGCTGCTTGCGTGCCTGGTCGGGCATCATGTGCAGGTCGGACAGGTGCAGCACACGCAGCGGCTCCGCGTCGACCGGGAGCACCGGCACGTCGTACCGCCGCAGGGTGAACATGTTGCGCTCGACGAGCGACGCGTACGCGAGGGTGGCCGCGCCGACCGTGGCGGTTCCGGCGGCAAGCCGGAATAGTGTGCGCTTTCGCATGGCGTTCAGGGTAGTTTGACCGTCCATGAGCACGCTGAAGGACCGCCTCACCGCCGACATGCGTTCCGCGCTCAAGGCGCGCGACGAGCTGACCACCTCCACGCTGCGGATGGCCCTGGCCGCCGTCGGCAATGCCGAGGTCGCCGGCAAGGCCAAGCGCGACCTCACCGACGACGAGGTGCTCGCGGTGCTGACCAAGGAGGCCAAGAAGCGCCGGGAGGCCGCCACCGCGTTCGCCGACGCCGGCCGCGCCGAGCAGGCCGCGAAGGAGACCGCCGAGGGTGAGGTGCTGGACCGTTACCTGCCCAGGCAGCTCCCGGACGCCGAGTTGGCCGAGCTGGTGTCGGGGGCGCTCGCCGCGGGCGGCTTCACCGGGAAGGCCCAGATGGGCCCGGCGATGAAGGCGGCCCAGGCCGCGGTGGCGGGCCGGGCCGAGGGTGGCCGGGTGGCCGCAGAGGTACGCCGACAGCTCGGTCTCTGACACGCAGCGGGACCAGCGTCGGCCTACTGGGGCCGGACAGACGAACGGGCGGGCACCCGAGGAGGGTGCCCGCCCGTTCGTGTCAACTCGTCGGCTCAGCCGCCGGGACGACCGCCGGGTCGACCACCGGGCTGGTTGCCGGGCGGGTTACCCGGCGTGCCGCCGGTGTTGCCCGGCGCGCCGCTGCCGCTGCTGACCTGGATGCTGACCAGGCCACCCTTGATCGTGCGTCCGTCCGGGCTGGTGCCGGCGGCGTCGCCAGCCTTGCACGAGGAGGGGACCTTCGCGCTGGAGACGACCGGTTCGAAGCCGGCGCCCTTGAGCCGGGACTTCGCCTGGTCCACCGAGATGCACTTCACGTCGGGGATGCTGCGCTGGTCGCCCTCGGAGATCTTCTGGCCGGGCGGCTCGAAGTTAATCTTCGGCTTGCCCTTCATGGCGTCCCGCAGCGTCTCCCACACCGGCGGGTTGATGCCGTCCTTCTCCGCGTGCTTCATCTTGACGTTCGTCTGCGGCCAGTCCGGGTCGGCCATGATGCCGGCCACCGAGTACTGCTTGGTCATCGCGACCAGCGCGGCGGTCTTCTCCGAGTCGGTGGTGCCGGACTTGCCGGCCACCGGGTAACCGACGTCGTTGCGGACGTTGCCGGCGGTGGCACCCGTGCACTTCGAGGACGACGACTTGTCACCGACCGGGCAGCGGGCGGCGTCCACGGCGGCGCGGGCCACGTCGGTGCTGAACCGCTTCTCGCACCGCGGGTTGGCGATGTCCAGCTTGTTGCCCTCCGGGTCGCGGATCTCCTGCACCGGGATCGGTTCGCAGTACTTGCCGTCCGCGGCGAGGGTGGCGTAGGCGTTGGCCAGGTCGAGCGGGGTGGTCTGCGAGACGCCCAGGGTGAACGCACCCCACTGGTGCGCACCCTTCTCCAGGTCCAGGTCCTCCTGGGACCGGAAGTTGATGCCCAGCCGCTTCGCGGCCTTGACCACGTTCTCCGCACCGACCTGCTGCTGCAGGGGCACGAAGTAGGTGTTGACCGAGCGGCCGAACGCGCTCCACATGTTGTGCGGGCCGGCCATGCTGTCGGTGGAGTTGGTGGGGCAGTAGAAGCTGGTCCCCGGGCAGGCCGCCGGGCCAGGCCGGATGATGTACTCCGACTTGAACTGCTTCTGCGCGTTGATGCTGTAGCTGAGCGGGATGCCCTTCTCCAGCGCCGCCACGATGGTGAAGATCTTGAAGGTCGAGCCGGCCTGGTAGCCGGTGATGCCATCGCCACCGGTGAGCAGCGGGTTCACCGTGGCCGGGTAGTTGCCCCGGATCTTCTTCTTGCTCTTCGCCGGGTCGCTGGAGATCTTGTTCTTCGGGTTATTCGGATCGTCCAGCTTGAACTGCCGGTTCACCGCTAGCGCCCGGACCCGGCCGGTGCCGGGCTCGACCACCGCGACCATGGCGGCTTCCTTGCTGTTCTCGCTCTTGGCCTTGCGGACCGCCCTGTCCGCGGCCTTCTGCGCCTGGACGTCGATCGAGGTGACGACGGTGTAGCCGCCGCTCTTCAGACGACGCTCGCGGTCGTACGTGGTGGAGCCGAACGTCTCCTGATCCATCCACCAGCGGTAGAAGTAGTCGCAGAAGAAGCCCCAGCTGTTGACGTTGGCGGAGACGCAGCCGTTCGGGGTGCGCTTGTCCTTCACCTCGAGCTTGACGGCCTTGGCGGCGTCGGCCTCCTGCTGCGTGATGGCCTTGATCTCGACCATGTTGTCGATGACGTAGTCGCGCCGTTCCAGGGCGAGCGGGTAGCCGGCCTTGGTGGTCGGGTCGTTCGTCGTCGGCGCCTTGACCATGCCGGCCAGCAGCGCCGCTTCCTCGATCTTGAGCTTGCTCGGCGGCTTACCGAAGTAGACCTGGCTGGCGGCGAAGATGCCGTACGCGCCGTTGCCGAACGAAGCGAGGTTGAGGTAGCGGGTGAGGATCTCGTCCTTGGAGAACTCCTTGTCGACCTGGAGGGCCAGCCGCATCTCGCGGAGCTTGCGGGCGCTGGTGTCCTCGGTCGCCGCCACCACGTCGGCCGGGTGGGTGGCCGAGTAGGCGATGGCCAGCCGGACGTACTGCATCGTCAGCGTCGACGCGCCCTGCCGGCCGGCGCCCTCGTTCTGGTTGTTGACGAACGCGCGGGCGACACCGTTGATGTCGACGCCGTTGTGCTTGTAGAAGTCGTGGTCCTCGGCCGCGATGATGGCCTTCTGCATGTACGGCGAGATGTCGGCGAGCTTCACGTCGCGCCGGTTCTCGTCGTACATCGTCGCGAGCGGTGTCTTGCCGTCGGAGGCCAACAGGTAGCTGATCTGTGGCGCGCGGGCCACCGTCAGCTCTGTGGGCAGGGCGCCGAATGTCTCGGCGCCGGCCTTGGCGGCCAAGCCGGACATCGCCACCGCGGGGAAGGCCGCCGCAGCGACCACCACGCCGGCCAACAGGCCACACACGAGTAGCGATGCGGCGTTGGTCAGCACATTGTGGTCACGTTTCCGCATCCAGGTCACCTCGACAGGGTACGCGAGTAGGGAACGAGGGGCGCTGGGGCGTTCTTTCCCCATTTCCTGCGCGCGCTGCCCTCGTTGTGCTAAACGCACGACCCCCGGTGCTTGGTTGCGTGTGACCTGGCGTGAGTCTCCTCCGATTCAGCGAGGCGGCGCAGCGTTATCGCCGACCTGGGCGGGGTAACCGGCGGTCGAAGGCCCGGGAAGCCGGGAGTGTCCGGAATGATGGATTTGGCCGACAACGTTGCGTAATCGGTCGACTACAGAGCATGATGGAGGCGGCGACAAGGCCAGATGTCGTCCGCGCCGCCTTGGGGAAGGCAGGCCGGGCGATCGGGGGGAATTGCCGGCTGACGTGCATCGACGAGGTCGGTAGGTACTGCAAGGGGGGACGTGTACACATGGGCATGATCACTGACTGGCCGTCACTGGCGGCATGTCAGAACGGGGACCCGGACGCGTTGTTCGTACAGGGCGCCGAACAGAACGTGGCGAAGCGGATCTGCCGGAGCTGCCCAGTTCGGTACGAGTGCCTGGCCGACGCGCTGGACAACCGGATCGAGTTCGGTGTGTGGGGTGGCATGACCGAACGCGAACGGCGGGCGCTGCTGCGTCGTCACCCGCAGGTGACGAGCTGGCGCAAGATGTTCGAGGCCGCGATGAAGAAGAACAGCAAGGACAAGACCGGCAAGGACAAGATCCTGGTCAGCGCTACCAACTGACGCCGGTCACGGCCGGCTGATCGCCGCGCCGATCGTCCGCAGCCCGTCGACGTCGTGTACGTCGGCGGGCTGAGCCGTCACCGACACCGCGGGCACCGCCGGGAACGCCTCGGTGAAACGCGCGGCGACCTGCTGCTCGCGTACCGCCTGGCGGGCCAGCGCCGCGTGCGCCCGCAACACGTCGACGGTGGCCTCGTGCCCACCCAGCTCGGTCAGCCGCTCGGCGGCGACCCGGCTCTGCTCGGCGTCCAGCTCGGGCACCACCGGTCGGTGCACCCGGTTGAGCACCAGGCCGGCGAGCGGCATCCGCTCGTCGCGCAGACGGCCCGCGAAGTAGGCGGCCTCCCGGACCGCGTCCGGCTCCGGTGCGGCGACCAGCAGGAAGGCCGTCTCCCGCGCCTGGAGGATGCGGTACGTCTGCTCCGCGCGCTGCCGGAAACCGCCGAACATCGAGTCAAGGGCGGCCACGAAGCCGGACAGGTCGGTGAGCAGTTGGGCGCCGAGCACCTTCTGCACCACCTTCGAGAACATCCCGAACGAGGCCGTGACGAGGCTGAACATGCTCCGCCCGCCGCTGCGCGCCGGAGCCAGCAGCAGTCGCAGCATCCGGCCGTCGAGGAAACGGGAGAGTCGGGCGGGCGCGTCCAGGAAATCCAGCGCGGACCGGGACGGGGGCGTGTCCACCACGATCAGGTCCCACTCGCCGCGGGCGTGCAGCTGGCCCAGCTTCTCCATCGCCATGTACTCCTGCGTGCCGGCGAAGGTCGAGCTCATTGCCTGGTAGAACGGGTTCGAGAAGATCTCCGCGGCCTTCGCCGGATCGGTGTGCTGCAGCACCACGTCGTCGAAGGTGCGCTTCATGTCCAGCATCATGGCGTGCAACTCGCCGCCGCTGCTCTCGACGTCGATGCCCTTGACCTGGCGAGGGGTGTTGTCCAGCTCGGTCAGGCCCAACGACTGCGCCAGCCGGCGAGCCGGGTCGATGGTGAGCACCACCGTGCGTCGGCCGTGGTGTTCGGCGGCCCGCAGCGCCAGTGCCGCGGCGGTGGTGGTCTTTCCCACCCCGCCGGCACCGCAGCACACGACGATCCGCACGCCCGGGTCGGCGAGGATCTGGTCGACGTCCAGCTGCGGCGCCGTGTCTTCGGAAGGCACCAATCGAGCGTATCGGGCCGCGTGGGTCCACGCGCCCGTGCTGAGCTCAGGTGTGAGTCAATCGGCGCTGACGAGGGCCTGGGCCAGGGTCGAGAGGCCCACCCGGTCCACCCCGTCGGGCAGCAACGGCAGCTCGATCATCGGCAGCCCCAGCTCCACCAGGTCGGCGCGGAGCGAATCTTCCAGTTCGCGCCGGATGAGCTGGTCCCGGGCCTCGTCGTGCAAACCGGCCACGGTGTCCCGATCGGCCGGCAGCCCGGCGGCGACCAGCCCACGTCGCAGCTCCGCAGCCGTGACCGCGGGGCCGGCCGGCAGCCGCGGCCGAGCGCCGTTGACGATCACTTTCCCGATGCCGAAGCCGAGCGAGGTCAGGTCGGCGATCGCGTCAACCGTCTCCTGTACCGGCATCTCCTCCAGCAGCGTGACCACATGCACCGCGGTCATCGGGGAGCGCAGCAGCGCCGAGACACCCTCGCTCTGGGTCTTGATCGGGCCCACCTTGGCCAGCCGGGCGGTCTCCGCCGTCACGTTGAGGAACCGGCCGATCCGCCCGGTCGGCGGGGCGTCCAACACCACCGCGTCGTACGCGCGGCGCTGACCGGAGGTGCGGGTGGTCGCCTCCTTCACCTTGCCGGTGAGCAGCACGTCCCGTAGGCCCGGCGCGATGGTGGTGGCGAAGTCGATGGCGCCGAGCTTGCGCAGCGCCCGGCCGGCCGCACCCAGCTTGTAGAACATGTCGAGGTACTCGAGCAGCGCCTCCTCGGCGTCCACCGCGAGAGCGCGTACCTCACCGCCGTCCGGTGCGTCGGCGAGGTGCCGTTCCTCGTAGGGGAGCGGGTCGATGCCGAACAGCTGGGCGATGCCCTGCCGTCCTTCGACCTCCACCAGCAGGGTGCGCCGGCCACCGGCGGCGAGCGCGAGAGCCAGGGCCGCTGCGACGCTGGTCTTGCCGGTGCCGCCCTTGCCGGTCACCACGTGAAGGCGGGCGGACCATCGGGTACCGGCCGGCTCGATCGGCCGCTCAGCTGCACACACCCGTCGAGCCTATCCAGGCCCGGCGTTCACGCGACCTCGCAGACCCACCAACCCGTCTTCTGCACCACCGTGAAGCGCAGGTCCTGGTCAGCCACCTTCTCGTCGGAGGTGATCATGGTGACGCGGGTGGAGACGGTGGCCCGGTCGCCGGTCTGGTTGTCCACCTTCGGGGTGGTCCACCGGAAGCGCGGGTTCTGGTGCGCGGAGGCGTACTTCTCCACCTCGGCGACTTTCGCGGCGATCTTCTCGTCGTCGCGGGAGGCTGCGCAGACCCGACTGGCCGCCTTGGCGGCGTCGCGGTCCTTGTAGACCGCCGTGAGGAACTCGTCGACGGCGACCGTCGGCTCCTTGGCGCCCTCGCCGGTCTCGGCGTCGCGCAGGGTCAGGAACGCCACCACACCGCCACCCACGCAGAGCACCATGATCACGACCAGTGCGATCGCCGCGATGAGCAGCCCGCGCTTCTTCTTCGGCTCGGCTGTGCCCTGGTACGGCGGATATCCCGGCGGAGGAGGCGGGATATCCGTGGTGCCTGGCTGTGTCGCGGCCGCAGCCACGGCGGGACCGCCGGGCCCTTCCGGCTGCCCGGCGCTGGTCTGCCCGGCGCTGGTCTGCCCGGCGCTGGTCTGCCCGGGGAAGGCCGGCTGGGCCGGGGGGCCGGCTGGCTGCCCGGGGAAGGCCGGTGAGGTGGGGCCGGCGGGAAGTGCCGGCTGGGCGGGGGACGCGGGGAGGGCGAGCTGCCCGGGCGGCGGGGCGGAGGTGGGCTGGCTGGGGATGGTCGGCGTGCCGGGCTGACCGGCGGAATCCGGGTGGGCCGGCGGGTGAGCGGGTGTGCCGGCCTGGTCGCCGCTGGGCGGGTGGGTCATGTCGTTCCCCCAGGGGTGCGGCGCCCGCCGCCACCCCTGGCGCCGAGCGTGATCGAGCGGGCGGTCGGGCGCTGCGCGACCGTCCGACCGGAAGAGTAGCGGTCGATGACCGGATCGGTGTCTCCGCGGCCGTGCCGCACGGTCCAGCGATCCGGTCGGCGGTACCCGGGTCCATCTCGGTGTCAGGCCCCCGACCTGCGGTGTGTCGCATATGTGACTGTTGGTCACTGGTTGTGCGCGTCCTATTGGCGGGACTGGGGCCACCGACCTACCTTCGTCCCGGTGCGGGGGCCGGAACGGACGAATACGTCCGGGCCGGAAGCATGATCCGAGAGGTACGACCGGAGGCAGTGCATGCGCGACGCGGACAACATCCCTCGTACCCAGTTCCCGACCAACGACCGGCCTCGGCGGCCCGGTTCCGCGGTCGAGACCGGCGGGGGGCCCGTCGGCGGCCATCCGGTCAACGAACGGTCGTACCGCCGAATGCCGGAGCAGGCGGAGGTGGCCCGGACGCCGATCCACCCCGCCGAGCGGGCCCGCGACGACGACGAGGCGGGCTACGTCATCCACCTGCCGATCCGGGTGCCGAGTCTGGCGGCGGCGACCGTGCTGGCCGGCCGGGTCGCGGTGTCCCTGGGCTTCCTGCCCGAGCTGGACGCCGGCGAGACCACCGTGTCCAACGCCGACGACCAGAACAACCGGCACCGGGTCTTCTGTGACCTGCTGCTGCCCGACCGGTCCCGCTGCCCCCAGGGGTACGAGCACGAAGGGCTCTGCGGGGAGTTGCCGGCCACGCCGGAGCAGCGTCCCGCGTCCCGCCCGGCCAGCGGACCGTAGGCTGTCCCTCGAACAATTCCGCACCGAGAGGGAGCCCTTCAGCGATGCAGAAGTGGGAATACTCCACGGTCCCGCTGCTGGTCCACGCGACCAAGCAGATCCTCGACAACTGGGGCGAGGACGGGTGGGAGCTCGTCGCCGTGGTCCCCGGGCCCAACCCGGACCAGCTGGTCGCCTACCTGAAGCGGCCCAAGGCGTGAGCGCGGACAGCGCGGCGCAGCGGACTCCCGGGGTGACGCGGTGAGCAACGGTCCGCACGCGAAGCTTGCCGAGCTGGGCTTCGAACTGCCCGACGTCGTGCCGCCGGTGGCCAGCTACGTGCCGGCCGTCCAGTCCGGCCAGCACGTGTACGTCTCCGGCCAGTTGCCGATCGCCGAGGGCAAACTGCTCGCGACCGGCAAGGTCGGCGCCGGGATCTCCGCCGAGCAGGCCAAGGATCTGGCCCAGCGCTGCGCGCTCAACGCGCTGGCCGCGGTCGACTCACTGGTCGGTCTGGAGAACGTCGTCAAGGTGGTCAAGGTGACCGGTTTCGTGGCCTCCGCGCCCGGGTTCACCGGTCAGCCCGCGGTGATCAACGGTGCCTCCGACCTCTTCGGCACCGTCTTCGGCGAGGCTGGTCGCCACGCCCGGAGTGCCGTCGGAGTGGCCGAACTGCCCCTCGACGCCCCGGTGGAGGTCGAGCTGATCGTCGAGGTCGCCTGAACCTCGGCGGTCCCGCCATCTGTCGGAAGGAAGGGCCCCTTCCTATACCTCAGGCGTTAGTAAGGGGCCCTTCCTATACCTCAGGCGTTAGTAAGGGGCCCTTCCTATACCTCAGGCGTTAGTAAGGGGCCCTTCCTTCCGGTTCGCTGGGCAAGATCGTGGGGTGTGGCGAGCGGGGTCGTACGATCGCAGCCATGAGCGGGCACGTGACGGCGCCGGCGGCGGCGCTGGCCGACGAGCTGCCGACCTGGGTGACGTTGCTGCGCGCGCCGAACCCCGGGCCGATGACCCTCGACGGCACCAACACCTGGGTGCTGCGCGCCCCGTCGGCCGAGCTGGCCGTCGTGGTCGACCCGGGGCCGGCGGACGAGGGGCACCTGACCCGCATCGCCGAGCACGGGCCGATCGGGCTGATCCTGATCACGCACGGCCACCCGGACCACACCGAGGGCGCCGCACGGCTGAGCGACCTGCTCGGAGGTGTGCACGTCCTCGCCGCCGACCCGGCACACACCATCGGCGGCGAGCCGCTGACCGAGCCGGGTGAGCAGCTCGGCGGCTTCGGCCTGGAGATCCGTCTGCTGGGCACGCCGGGGCACACCGCCGACTCGGTCTGTTTCCTGGTCGAGCACGGCGACGAGCGGGTCGTGCTCACCGGGGACACCATCCTCGGCCGGGGCACCACCGTGGTCGCCCACCCGGACGGGCACCTCGGCGACTACCTGACCAGTCTGGAGCTGCTGTCCGCGTACCGGGGAATCCCGGCCCTGCCCGGGCACGGCCCGGCGTTGGCCGACTGCGCCGCCGCCGCCGACTTCTACCTCGCACACCGCCGGGCCCGGCTCGACCAGGTCCGCGCCGCGGTCGCCGCCGGTGCTCGCACGCCCGCCGACGTGGTGGCGGCGGTCTACGCGGACGTGGACCGCTCGCTCTGGTGGGCGGCCGAGTGGTCGGTCCGCGCCCAGCTCGAATATCTGGGTGTCGACTCTGGGGAATCCGCGCCCGGGGTCAGTGGGTTGGAGCACATGTGACCTGCCCCGTGTGTGGAACCGTCGCCGTTCCCGGCGCGCGGTTCTGCCACAACTGCGGTGCCGCGCTGCCGGCCGCCGCGACGTTGCCGGCGGCCGAGCGTCGGGTGGTCACCGTGCTCTTCGGTGATCTCTCCGAGTTCACCTCCTGGTCGGAGGATCTCGACCCGGAACGCGTCGGCGCGGTCACCGACCGGGTGCTCGCCGCGCTCGCCGGTGCGGTGAAGACGTTCGGCGGGCACGTCGACAAGCTGACCGGCGACGGGATCATGGCGGTCTTCGGCGCCCCGGTGGCGCACGAGGACGACGCCGAACGCGCGGTCCGGGCCGCCCTGTCCATGCAGCGGGCCGTCCGGCGGGTGCTCGACGACGAGCGGGGCGGCGGCGCGCCGCTCGGGCTGCGGGTCGGGTTGAACACCGGCGACGTCATCGCCGGCATCCAGGCCGCGATCGAGTACACGGTCATCGGCGACACGGTGAACACTGCCGCCCGGCTGGCCGACGCCGCCGCCGTCGGCGCGGTGTACGCCGGAGGGCGCACCGCCGCCGCGACCCGGCACGTGTCGTCCTGGCGGGCGCTGCGCCCGCTGCGGCTCAAGGGCAAGCGGGAGCCGGTCGAGGCGTACGAGCTGCTGGGTCTCCTGGACGCGCCGGGCACCCGGTCGGGGCTCGGCGACGAGGCGCCGTACGTCGGCCGGGAGACGGAGATCGGCCGGGTCGCCGGTCGGCTCGCCGAGGTGATCGACCAGGGTGACCCGCGGGTGCTGCTGATGACCGCCGAGGCGGGCATCGGCAAGTCCCGGTTCGCCGCGGAGGTCGAGCGCCTCGCCGCCGGGTACGACGTCGGTGCCGGGCGGTACGCGGCGCACACGGGTGCCCGGGTGCTGTCGGTGCGGTGCGCGGCGTTCGGTGAGCGACGCCGGCTCGCGCCCCTGGCCGACCTGGTTCGTGCCGCCGTCGGCCTGCCCAGCGACGCGGCCACCGCACTGACCCGACCGGCGGTGGAGGAGAGGCTGCGGCGGCTCGGGCAGCGGCTCGCCCGCTCCGGCGGTGAGACCGCGCCGATCGCCACCGAACAACTGCTCGCCCTGCTCGGCTACGGCGACATCTCCGCGCACACCGGCACCGGCACCGACACCGGCGAGTGGGGTGGGTCGGGCGTCCCGGCCGCGGACGCGGAGGCGGTGCCGAACGCGGTCGCCGACCTGCTCAGCGGCCTCGCCTCGGAAGCGCCGCTGGTGATCGTCGTGGACGACCTGCACGACGCCACCGCCGAGACGATCAGCGCCCTCGGTCTGACGCTGTCCAGGCTCACCGGCCCGGTGCTGGTGCTGCTGCTCGGTCGGCCGGAGCTGGTGCGTACCGCCGGGGCGCTGACCCGGGTCGCGGACGCCGAGGTGCACTCGTTGCCGCCACTGCGCGGCGCCGACGCGGCGCGGTTGCTGACGAGCTACCTCGGCGGCGGCAGGTTGCCACAGGCCGACACGGACCGGCTGCTCGCCACCGCGCAGGGCAACCCTTTCTACCTGGCCGAGCTGGTCACCCTGCTGATCGAGCGGGGTGCGCTCACCACGGAGTCCGCGCGGGGCGTCCGCGCACCGTCGGAGCGGACCGGCGCCGGCGAGCGCGAGCAGAGCCCGTCGGCGGGCTGGCGGCTGGTGCCCGGTTCGCTGGGCAGCCGCCTGCTCTCCCGGGACCTCGCCGCCGTCCTCGCCGCCCGGATCGACGCGCTGCCGCCGGACGCCCGGTCGGTGCTGCGGGACGCCGCGGTGATCGGTGACACGGTGCCGAACGGGGCGTTGGAGGCGATGCGCGAGCAGCGCGCCGGCCGCGACGGCCGGCCGTCCGCCGTGGTCGCCGTGGAACTCGACCGGGCCGTCGAGGAACTGCTGCAACGGCGGATGCTGCACCGCTCACGGACCGGATTCTCGTTCGCGACCCCGCTGATGCGGGAGGCCGCGTACGCCGGGGTGAGCAAGGCGGAGCTCGCCGAGCGGCACGCCGCACTGGCCCGCTGGGCGGCGCCGGCGGACGAGGCCGCCCCCGCCGCGCCGGGCGGGTTCACCGACGAGGCCCGGGACGACTTCGTGGCGACGCACGTCGAACGGGCCGCCACGCTCGCCGACGCGGTGAAGCTGCGTCCGGACGCGCCGGCCCGCGCGGTGGTACCACTCGGTGTCGCCGCGCTCGGCCGGGCCGCCCGCCGGTCGCTGTCCGCCGGTGAGCCGGTGCTGGCCGTCGAGTACGCCGAACGCGCCACCGAGCTTGCCCGCGACGGAGTGCCGGCGGCCGATCGGGTGGTGCACGCCCGGGCCCTGCTCCAGGTCGGTCGTGTCGTCGACGCGCTGGCCTACGCCGAGAAGATCGCCGCGAACGCGGGGGACGAGGCGACCCGGGTCGGTGCCCTGCTGCTCGCGGGGCAGGCCCAGGAGACCCTCGGTGACCAGGGCCGGGCGATGACCGCCTGGCAGGAGGCGTTGCAGGTGGCCACGGCGGCCGAGTTGCCCGTCCAGCGCGCCACCGCGATGCGCCGCCTCGGCATGGCCGACTTCGTGGCCGGGCGGCTGAGTCAGGCGAGCAGCCGGTTGGCTGCCGCGTACCAGGTCAGCCTCGGCGCGAAGGATCGGCGCGGGCAGGCCTGGTCGCTACAGAACCTGGCCTGGGTCACCACCACCCGGGGTGACTTCGCCGGCACCGACGCCGTGCTCGGCCGGGCCGCCCGGCTCTTCGCCGAGCTGAAGGATCCGTACGGGCGGGCCTGGCTGCGTGGCACCACGGCGTTCGCCCGACTGCTCGCCGGCCGGCTGCGCGAGGCGTGCCGGATGGCGCAGGTGTTCCTGCCCTTCGGGGAGCGGGTCGGCGAGGCGTGGGCGGTGGGCACGCTGCGCGCGGTGGCCGCCTTCGCCACCGCCGAGCTGGGCGACCTGGCCGAGGCGGACCGGGAGGCCCGGCGGGCGTACCGGGAGTTCGCCGCCGCCTCCGACGACTGGGGGCGCGGGTTCGCGCTGGTGGTCCGCGCGGTGGTGGCGCGGGGGCTGGGCGAGCCGGAGCACGCCGCGGACCTGCTCACCGACGCACTGGCGTACGCCGAGCGCACCTCGCACCCGCTGCTCACCGGGATGGCCGGCACGTTGCGCGGTTTCGTGGCGTTGGACCTGGGCGACCGCGAGACCGCCGAGCGGATGGCCCGGGCGGTGCTGACCACCGTGGAGCCGCACAATCCGCAGGCTCCGGCGCAGGTGGCACCTCGGGTGCTGCTGGCGACGGCGCGCCTGGCCGCCGGCGACTCGGCGACCGCGGTCGGGCTGCTCGCCCCGGTGGCCACGGCCGCCGCGAACCAGCCCTCGCTGCTCTTCTCCCGCCGCCAGACGATGGCCCAGTACGCGTCGGCACTGCTCGCCCACGGTCAGCGGGAGCAGGCGTTGGACTGGGCCCGCCGGGCGGTCACCGCGCCGGCCGAGGACGTGCGCGGCCAGGTGATCGCGGCCATCGTGCTGACCGAGGCGCTCGCTGCCTGCGGCCAGTCGGCGGAGGCGCTGTCCTGCGCGGACGAGGCGGTCCGCCTGGCGTACGCGACCGAGCAGCGCAGCGAGCGCGCCGCCGCCGATGCCCTCCGTGCCCGCCTCACCCCCACCCCCTGACGCTGGTGATCAAGAGGTTGCGTCAGGAAGCGGCCTCCGGTGACCGAAACCTCTTGATCAACCCGATGGGGTCGAGTCTGGGAGGGGGCAGGGTTTCTGCCGGTTTTGGGGATGTGGTGGTCGGGGGGAGCGGCTAGCGTGTCACCACCGTGTGCTGGTCCACAGTGGTGACCGTCGCCGTGCCTGGGGAGGCTCTTCATGAAGCTGCCGCGTTCCATCGCGGGCTGGACCATCGCGGTCTTCGGCGTGTTGGCGCTGGTGATGGGCACGGTCGGGCTGCTCTGGCCGGAGGCGCAGTTGCGCATGCTCGGGTTCGAGGTGCCGGAGACGCGTGCTGTCGGTGATCACACCGGCACGTTCCTGCTGGCGTCCTCGATGGCGGCGTTCAACATGGGCGTCTACTACCTGCTGGCCACTGTCACCGAGTGGCGGGCGTTCTACCGGTTCACCGTTGTCTTCCGGCTGGTCACGTTCACCGTCTTCACCATCGCGGTGCTGGCCGACATCGCTCCCGACCGGTTCTTCGGCGTGGCGGCCTGGGAGGGGCTGGGGGCCGTGGCCACCGCCGTGGGCCTGCGCCTGGACGCGCGCCGGGGCGCGTCGGTCGGCGATGTCGATACGTCCGGAGGTGCCGGGGCGGCTGTGGCCGCCGAGGAGGGTACCGGCCCAGCCGGAGCCGCTCCGGCGGACGCGGTGCGCTGAGCCACCGGCCGGGTTGGGTATTTTCGAGCGGTGACGGACACCCCGAGCGGCGGCTTGCCGGTTCCGATCGTGCCCGGCCTGACTGATTTGCGGGTTTTTGCCCGGGGCGGATACGCGACCGTCTACCAGGCCACCCAGATCTCGGTGGGCCGTGAGGTCGCCGTCAAGGTGGAGAACCGGACGCTGGACAGCGAGCGGGATCAGGCGCGCTTCCTGCGCGAGGCGCGGGCGGCCGGCCGGATGTCGTCGCACCCGCACGTGGTGGACCTCTTCGACGTCGGGGTGACTGTCGACCAGCATCCCTACCTGATCATGGAACTCTGCGACGGCTCGTACGCCGAACGGATGCGTACCTCGCCACTGGGACCGGTGGAGACCCGTGACCTCGGCATAAAGATCGCCGACGCGCTGGCGCACTCGCACGCGGCCGGGGTGCTGCACCGCGACGTCAAGCCGGCCAACATCCTCTACTCGCACTTCAACTCGGCGGTGCTCGCGGACTTCGGCCTGGCCGTGCTCGCCGAGCACCGCGACGCCTCGGTGACGCTGGAGGTGCTCACCCCGGCGTACGCGCCACCGGAGATGTTCAGCCACAGCCCGCCGTCACCGGCCGTCGACGTGTACGCGCTCTGCGCCACCCTCTACGCGGTGATGCACGGCCTTCCGCCCCGCTGGCAGTCGGAGCGCAATCCCAGCCTGGTGACCGTGCTGGAGATGTTCAACCAGCCGCTCCCCTCCCTGCCCGGCGTGCCGGACGAGCTGATCGAGGTCCTGCGCCTCGGCATGGCCAACGACCCCGCCGAGCGTCCCTCCGCCCTGGACTTGCGCGACCTCCTCGCCAACCTGCCCCTCGGGCTGCCGTCGGCGCCGATCAGCGGTGCCCCGGTCAGCGGGGGCGCGGCCCTCTCCGGCTCCTACCCGGTCAGTCGGCCGATGCCCCGTCCGGCCATCGAGGACACCCAGCAGGCGGTCCCCGGTGGCCGGCGCTGGCGGCGCTGGTTTCTCGGCGGCGCGGGCGTGCTCGCGCTCGCCGCCTCCGCCACCGCCGGAGCCTGGGTCGCCGACCGGACGCCGGCGCCCACCCCGAACCCGTCGGTCACCCAGGTCGCCGCACCGGCGACCGGCCCGCTGCCCGGCTGCGCGACCGGCACCGGCGCGCCGACCGCCCTGCCCGAGGGTGCCCGCTGCCTGCCCGAGTTGGAGTGCTTCGGCCCGGTGCGGATCCGCGGCAGCCGCGCGGAGGCAGCCCGGCTGCCCTGCGCCGGCCGGCACACCTGGGAGACGTACGCCGAGGGCATCCTGCCGGTGGCGCTGGTCGGTGCGGACTACGACGATGTGATCGCCGCCGCACAGGTGCGACAGGTGTGCAGCGCCACGACGTTCCGGTTGACCACCGGGATCGCCGAGCCGAGCGGCTGGCACCTGGAGGTGCTACCGCCGGTCGACGGCAGCATCGACCGGGCGTACCGGTGTCTGGCCGGGCGGGGCGTGGACGCGCTCGCCGCGCCCACCCTCACCGGCCGCCGCTGAGCCCGTTCGTCCCGCGTCGCCGGTCACGCACCGCACGCAACGCATCCCGGCTGTCGAGGGCGTCGAGGGTGTCCGCGTCGATCCCGTAGGGCATCAACTCGGGCGGCCCGACGGTCGCCGGACGGTCTGCGGGCTCCGGGGCGTCGCCCTGCCGTACGGCGGAGACGGCCACTCCGGCCACCATGGTCAGCAGGACGCAGAGTAGTGCCAGGGCTACGCCGAGAAGATCCTGTCGGCGCCAGACGACCAGCATGACCAGCGGCGCGAGGGCTCCCAGCGCCGCGAGCACCGCCACCGTCCGCGCATCGGGTCTGGGCAATCGGCTCACCCGTCCAGCATGTCGTGACGAGGCCGGCTGTCAACCGCAGAGCCGACCGCCGCGCCGATCGACATCGATCGGCGGCCGACCCGACATGACCGCCGGCGTCCACACGCAGTGGACAAGGGCCGCTACTCTCGGTGTCCCGCAGGCTCTTCCGGCAGCGAGGTCGCCCATGAACTCAGGCAGATCGCAGTCCCGCCTCCGCTCGGTCGCGTCGACGCTGGCCGTAGCCCTCACCCTCGCCCTGGCCGCCGCCGCAGGTTGCGACAGTCGGCAGGAGCCCGAACTGCCCTCGGTGCAGGAGAAGATGCGCGAGACGCACATCTACGGCCAGTCGAAGCTGCGCATCGGTGTCGCCACGAACGAGCCGTTGATGGGCGAGTTGCGCAACGGCCAGCACGCCGGCTTCGACGTCGAGATCGCCAAGTACATCGCCGCCTCCCTCGGCTACGAGGGGGACCAGCGGCTGGAGTTCCTGCCGGTGGCCACCGAGGAGCGGATCCCCGCCTTGCAGGGCGGCACTGTGGACCTCGTGGTGTCCAGCTTCTCCATCACCGAGGAGCGCAAGAAGGTGGTGAGCTTCGCCGGGCCGTACTTCGTCACGACCCAGGAGGTCATGGTGCCGGCCCGACTGAAGGGCAAGATCAGCACCATCGAAGACCTCCGTAACCCGGACTACAAGATCTGCACCAGCGGCGGCTCCACCTCCGAGGCCGAGCTGGGAAGTCACCAGGTCAAGGCGCTGGTCGTGAAGACCGTCGGCGACTGCGTCAACGGCATCCGTGCCGGCCGCTACGACGCGGTCAGCTCCGACGAGACGATCCTCGCCGGCTTCCTGGCCCGCCATCCGAAGGAGTTCGAGATCGTCGACCTGCCCTTCGGCACCAGCGAGTTGTTGGGCATCGGCGTGCCGATCGGCGACCCGGCGCTGCGCGACCTCGTCGCGTTCTTCCTGCACAAGAGCTACCAGCAGGGGCGCGACGAACAGGCAAGCCCGTGGCAGACCGCGTACAACCGCACCCTCGGTCCGTGGCTGGCGGCCGAGAAGCGTCAGCCGCAACCGCTGGAGGTGCCGAAGCTTGTCGACTTCGACGACAAGGCGCCCGCGAAGTGAGCGCGGCGACCACCGCCGCCGACGGCTCGGTCCCGCCGCCCCGCAGATCCGTGCCGGGCGACGACGCCACCGCGCCGACCACCGACGGTACGCAGCCTGCGGCCGGTGGGGTGGACGCCGTCGGTTGGCCGGCCGGCGTGCCGGTCGCCGCACCCGTCGAGCAGGTCGTCGCCGACGTCGAGCCGGGACGGGTTCGATGGGACCCGGCCGAGCGCCGCGCCCGAGCCAGCCAGTCGTTCTGGACCGCGGTGGTGGGCGTACCGGCGATCTTCTCGGTGCTCCGCCTCGGTGTGGAGGCCGGCGGGGAACTCCAGACCACGCTGTTGCTGGTCGCGAACGTCGGGCCGGTCAACCTGCTCGCCGGCTTCCTGACCACGGCGGCCCGACTGCTCTCGACCGGAATGGTCGCCGTGTTCGCGCTCGGCGCGGTGTTGGCCGTCAGCGCCGACCAGCTACCGCCAGGCAGCCGTCGCCGTCCGCTCTTCGCCCGCTGGGCCGACATCACCCCGGCCTGGGTGGTGTTGGCCAGCTTCCTGCTCGCCCTGATCACCTGGCCACTGCTCTATCTTCCGCTGCTGTTGCCGGCCTTCGTGGCCGCGTTCCAACTCCGCCCCGCCCGACTGCACGAGCGGGTGCTGCCACGGCTGCTGATCATCGTCGCGCTACTCGCCGGGTACGGCTGGCTGATGCTGCCCACGCTGCGTGAGGCGGTTAAGCAGGGCGGCGAGGGGCTGGTGCTGGCGCTCATCGTGGTGCCTCCACTGCTCGCCCTGTTCATCGCCGGGCCCCTGCCGGGCCTGGTGATCCGCCCCCTGGCGTCGGCGACCGAGGTGGCGGTGCTGGCCACGTTGGTCTGGGCCGCGGTGCCGGTGATCAGCACGCCGGTGTTGCCGCTGACCGTCACCACCGTGGGCCCGGAGAGCGGACCGACCGAGGACGTACGCGGGCACGTGGTCACCACGGACGACGTCAACATGGTGATCCTGCAGGAGCAGGGCGGGGTCCGGTACGTCCCGGTCGACCTGGTCCGCGCGCAGGTGCTCTGCCCGAGCGAGGAGGAGTTGCCCCGGCACCAGTTGCGCATCCACGACTTCCACGTCGAGGACTCCCTGTTGGAGGGCATGGGCCGACGGGTGCGCCCGGTCCACCGCATCGACGCCACCTGCCGTACCGCCGGCTGACCACTCGCCCGGCGCGCCGGCTCAGTACGACTTGTCCTGACCGAGGACGTGTTGGGCCACGAAGTTGAGGATCATCTCCCGGCTGACCGGGGCGATCCGGCCGGCCCGCACCGCGCCGAGCAGGGTCGCCACCCCGTACTCGGTGGTCATGCCGGCCCCGCCGAGCACCTGGACGGCCGTGTCCACCGCGAGCGCGGCGGCCTCCCCGGCCGCGTACTTGGCCATGTTGCCGGACACCCCGGCTTCCAGGTCGCGGCCCGCGTCGTAGAGGGTGGCCGCCTTCTGGATCATGAGGCGGGCCAGCTCCACCTGCACCGCCGCGTGTGCCAGCGGGTGCGACACGCCCTGGTGGGAGCCGATGCTACGACCACCCCAGACCTTCCGGGTGGCGGTGTACTCGCTGGCCCGTTCGATGGCGTACCGGCCGGTGCCGGCACCCATCGCCGCCACGGTGATCCGCTCCGGGTTGAGCCCGGCGAAGAGCGCCGGCAGCCCGGCATCCAGCGACTCACCGAGCAGCGCGTCCGCGGGCACCCGCACGTCGTCCAGGTAGAGCAGGAACTGGTTCTCCGGGGACACGATCTCCATGTCCAGCTTGGACCGGGTCAGCCCGGCCGCGTCGGTAGGCACCAGGAACAGCGCGGGCTTCAGCTTGCCGGTCCCGGCGTCCCCGGTGCGGGCCACCACCAGCACGTGCCCGGCCTCGTCGACACCCGAGATGTAGCACTTGCGGCCGTTGAGTAGCCAACCGTCACCGTCCCGACGGGCCACCGTGGAGAGTCGGTGGAAGTTGGAACCCGCCTCCGGCTCGGTGATCGCGAAGACGATCTTCTGGGAGCCGTCGGCGAGGCCGGGCAGGTGCCGTTTGCGCTGTTCCTCGGTGCCGTGCCGGTTCAGCACGGTCGCCGCGATCGCCGGGGAGACCACCAGCAACAGCAACGGGCAGCCGGCCGCCGCCAACTCCTCGCAGACGATCGCCAGCTCGGTGATGCCACCACCCCCGCCGCCGTACTCGGTGGGGATGTTGACCCCCAGGTAGCCGAGCCGGCCGGCCTCGGCCCACAGTTCGGTGGTGTGTTCCCCGGCCTTCGCCTTCTCGACGAAGTAGGAGTGACCGTACCGGCGGCCCAACGCCCGCACGGCGTCGCGCAGCTGATCCTGCTCGGGGGTGAGGTCGAAGGTCATCGGGGGTCCTCCTCGGTAGTGACCACAGCCAGCACCGCGCCCGTCCGGACCTGACCGCCGGCCGGCACCGGCAACTCGGCGACCACACCGTCGGTCGGGGCGAGCACGGGATGTTCCAGCTTCATCGCTTCCAGCGTGAGCAGTGGTTCGCCGGCCGTGACCCGCTGGCCGACCTGGACATGCACCCGGGTCACCGCGCCGGGCAGCGGCGCGAGCAGCGACCCGGCGGCGACCTCCGCGGTGGGCAACGGGAGGCGCGGCAGCTCGGTCAGGCTCGTCGCCCCGTCCGGGCCGTCCACGAAGACCGCCGACCCCACCCGGTGTACGCGGTACGCGCGTCGAAGCCCGTCGACGTCGAGCACCACCCGATCCGGGGTCGCCTCGACCAGCTCGACGGAGGGCCGCTCGGCACTGTCGTCGGTGGCACCGGGTTGGCCGCTGGCGTCGGGCGCGTCGCTGTCGTGCCTGGCGGACCACTCGGCGAGCCCACCGGTGCGGTCCAGCCGGTAGCGGACCTCGATCTCACCGTCCGGGCCGGCGAAGCGGGTGACCTGCGGGACGGCCGGCACGTTGCGCCAGCCGGAGGGGAGCCCGGAGAGCACAGGTGCGGTCGCCCGCCGGTGCGCGGCAGCCGCCAGCGCGGCGGCGAGGGCGGTGACCGGAAGCTGATCGGCGGCGAGCAGCGGCGCGAAGACCTCGGGGTGCCGGTCCAGGAAACCGGTGTCGATCTCGGCCGCCGCGAACTCCGGACTGCGGAGCACCCGGACCAGCAGATCGCGGTTGGTCGCCACCCCGTGCACCTCGGCCCGGGCCAGCGCGCCCGCGAGTGCACGGACCGCCTCGGACCGGGTCGGCGCCACGGCGATCACCTTGGCGAGCAGGGAGTCGTAGTGCACGCCCACGTCCGAGCCCGCCACCACGCCGGAGTCCAGCCGCAGGCCGGACCGCTGGAGCCAGCCGAACTCGCGGTCCACCCCCGGCACGTCGAAGCGGTGCAGGGTGCCCGTGGCGGGCCGCCAGCCCTGTGCCGGATCCTCGGCGCACAGCCGCACCTCGATCGCGCAGCCACGCGCGGCAGGGTAGTGGCCGTGCTCGGGCAGGGGGTCGCCCTCGGCCACCAGCAGTTGCAGCCGGACGAGGTCCAGCCCGACCGGGGTGGTCAGCTCGGTGACGGGGTGCTCCACCTGGAGCCGGGTGTTCATCTCCAGGAAGAAGAACTCCCCGGTCGGTGCCAGCAGGAACTCCACAGTCCCGGCGCTCACGTAGTCCACCGCGCGCCCGGCCGCCACCGCCGCCTCGTGCAGGCGCTCCCGCAGCTCCGCGCCGACGACCCCGGGCGCCTCCTCGATGATCTTCTGGTGCCGGCGCTGGATCGAGCACTCCCGGACACCGAGAGCCGCGACCGTACCGTGGGTGTCGCCGAAGATCTGCACCTCGACGTGCCGGCCGCGTTCGACGTACCGCTCGATGAAGACAGTGCCGTCGCCGAACGCCGCAGCCGCCTCGCGGCGCGCGGACGCCACGGCCTCGGCCAGTTCCCCGGCGTTGCGGACGATCCGCATGCCCCGGCCGCCGCCGCCGGCGGACGCCTTCACCAGCACCGGGAAGTCGGCGACCGCGTCGGTGTCGGTCCAGCTCGGCAGCATCGGCACACCGGCCTCGGCGAGCAGCGCCTTCGCCGCCAGCTTGTCGCCCATCGCGGCGATCACCTTGGCGGGTGGGCCGACCCAGGTCAGCCCGGCGTCGGTCACCGCCGCCGCGAACTCGGCGTTCTCGGCGAGGAACCCGTAACCCGGATGGACCGCGTCCGCGCCGCTGCGCCGGGCCGCGTCCAGGATCAGGTCGACCCGCAGGTACGTCGCGGCCGGAGTGTTCCCGGGCAGCCGGACCGCCCGGTCGGCCTCGGCGACGAACGGCGCCGTCGCGTCCGCGTCCGAGTGCACGGCTACCGTCTCCACGCCCAGCGCCCGGCAGGTCGCGAAGACCCGACGCGCGATCTCGCCCCGGTTGGCAACGAGCAATCGTTCGATCATCGGTAGACCCCTCACATCCGGAAGATGCCGTAGCCGTCGGCACCCTTGACGGGTCCGCTGTGGATCGCCGAGAGGCAGAGCCCGAGGACGGTCCGCGTGTCCCGGGGGTCGATCACCCCGTCGTCGTAGAGCCGGCCGGACAGGAACAACGCGCCGGACTGCGACTCGATCTGCTGCTCGACCATCATCCGCATCGCCGCGTCGGACTCCTCGTCGTAGTCGCGCCCCCGCGCAGCCGCCGCCTGCCGGGCCACGATCGACAGCACTCCGGCGAGCTGCGCCGGGCCCATCACCGCCGACTTCGCGTTCGGCCAGGTGAACAGGAACCTCGGCTCGTACGCACGGCCACACATGCCGTAGTTGCCGGCCCCGTACGAGGCGCCCAGGTTCACCGTCAGGTGGGGCACCGTCGAGTTGGACACCGCATTGATCATCAGGGCGCCGTGCTTGATGATGCCGCGCTGCTCGTACTCGGTGCCGACCATGTAGCCGGTGGTGTTCTGCAGGAAGACCAGCGGGGTGTCGGCGGCATTGGCGAGCTGGATGAACTGGGCCGCCTTCTGCGCCTCCTCGCTGAACAGCACCCCACGGGCGTTGGCCAGCACGCCCACCGGGTAGCCGTGCAGCTCGCCCCAGCCGGTGACCAACGCGGCACCGTACGCCGGCTTGAACTCGTCGAAGTCGCTGCCGTCGAGGACCCGGGCCAGCACCTCACGCGGGTCGAACGGCACCTTCAGATCGGAGCTGACGATCCCGAGCAGATCCTCCGGGTCGTACTTCGGTGGCTGCGGCACCGCCGAGCGCGGCAGCGGGCCCTGCTTGCGCCAGTTCAACCGGCGCACGCACTGCCGGGCCAGCCGGATGCCGTCCCGCTCGTCCTCCGCCAGGTAGTCGGCCAGCCCGGACGTGCCGGCATGCATCTCCGCGCCACCCAACGACTCGTCGTCGGTGACCTCGCCGGTCGCCATTCTCACCAGCGGCGGCCCGGCCAGGTAGACCTGCGACCGGTCCCGAATCATGATCACGTGATCGGACATCCCCGGCACGTACGCGCCACCCGCCGTGGCGTTACCGAACACCACGCTGACCGTGGGGATGCCCGCCGCCGAGAGCCGCGTCAGGTCCCGGAACACCCGGCCACCCGGGATGAAGATCTCCGCCTGGGTGGGCAGGTCCGCACCGGCCGACTCGACCAGGTTGACCATCGGCAGCCGGTTGGCCAGCGCGATCTCACCGGCCCGCCGGGTCTTGGCGAGCGACCACGGGTTGACCGCGCCGCCGCGTACCGTCGGGTCGTTCGCGACGATCAGGCACTCCACGCCCTCGACCACCCCGATGCCGGTCACCACGCTGGCCCCGACCGGGAAGTCCGTGCCGTACGCGGCGACCGGCGACAACTCCAGGAACGGACTGTCCGCGTCCACCAACAGCTCGATCCGTTCCCGAGGCAACAGCTTGCCGCGGGAGTGGTGCCGGGACACGTACTTCTCGCCGCCGCCGGCCCGCGCCTGGTCCAGCGCGGCGTCCACCTCGGCCAGCCGCTCCAGCAGGGCCGCCCGGTTCGCCACGTACCCGGGCGTCGTCCGGTCGATCGCGCTGTCCAGAGTGCTCACGGTGCCTCCTTCGGTCGCGACTGCGGGGCTCGCAAACCCGGCTCACTCCTCGCGCTCACAGCCCTATGCCCTTCGCGATGATCTCGTTCATGATCTCGGTGGTGCCGCCGCCGATGCCGAGGATCCGGGCGTCGCGGTAGTGCCGCTCCACCTCCGCGTCGCGCAGGTAGCCGAACCCGCCGTGCAGTTGCAACGCCTGGTCGACGACGTGGTCGCAGGCGGCCACCGCCACGTTCTTGGCCATCGCCACCTCGGTCACCACGGGCTCGCCGGCGACGACCCGGTTGGCCACCTCGTGCACGTACGACCGGGCCGCCTCGGCCCGCGTGTGCATCTCCGCCAGCCGGTGCCGGATCAACTGTCGGCTGGCCAGCGGACGCCCGAAGGTCTCCCGGCCCCGGCACCACCGCACGGCCAGCTCGACGCAGCGCTGCGCGGTCGCGTACGCCTGGGTGGCCAGCGAGAGCCGTTCCGTGGCGAAGTTCTGCATGATCGCCAGGAAGCCGGTGTCCTCCGCGCCGATCCGGTTGGCCACCGGCACCCGTACGTCGACGAACGACAGCTCGGCGGTGTCCGAACAGTGCCAGCCCAGCTTCTCCAACCGGCGCCCCACGGTGAACCCGGGCAGCCCTTTGTCGATGACCAGCAGGGTGAGCGCGCCGCTGCCGGGGAAGTCGGTGCAGACGGCAGTGGTCACGAAGTCGGCCCGGTGCCCGCTGGTGATGTACGTCTTCGACCCGTTCACCACGTAGTGGTCGCCGTCGCGGCGGGCGGTGGTGCGGATGCCGGCCACGTCGGAGCCGCCGTCCGGTTCGGTGATCGCCAGCGCGCCGATCATCGTGCCGGCGAGGGTGGGCCGGACGTACCGTTCGATCAGGCTGTCGTCGCCCCGGGACGAGACGCCGCCGAGTCTTCCGCCCAGCGAGCCACCGGTACGAGCGCCGGCCGCCGCCACCATGTGCGGCACCGCGATGCCGTGCGTGAACAGGGCGGCGACCAGCCCGGACGAGCCACCGGAGCGGATCAGCTCCTCGGTCACGATGATCGAGTCGAGCAGGTCGCCGCCGCTGCCACCGACCGACTCGGGGAAGCCGATGCCGAGCAGGCCGAGCTTCGCGGCGGTGGCGTGCAGTGCCCGGGGCACCTCACCGGCCCGCTCCCAGTCGTCCAGGTGCGGCAACACCTCACGGGTCACGAAAGCTCGGGTCAGCTCCCGCAGCTGCCGCCGCTCCGGGGTGTCCACGATGCTCACGGCGTCACCCCGGTAGCTACGGTCGGCCCGGTCGGCACGTCGGCCGGAAGGTCGACGACCCGGCCGCGCAGCAGCTCACCGAGCGCCTTGGCCTGCGGATCGAACCGGGTGGACGCGGCCACCCCCGCACCGAGTAGGCCCTCGATCACGAAGTTGACCGCGCGTAGGTTCGGCAACTCGTAGCGCCGCACCGACAACGGCGCGGTCTCCGGCAGCAGCTCGGCCAGGCACGCGATGGTCAACCAGTCCCGCAGCCAGGCGTACGCGGCGTCGTTGCGCGCCCAGACGCCGAGGTTGGCATCACCGCCCTTGTCCCCGGAGCGCGCGCCGACCAGCTCGCCGAGCGCGCCTCGCCGGGTCGGGGGTAAGGAAGGGCCCCCTGTTATCGGATTCTGTTGTGCAGGGGCCCCCTGCACACTCGCGGTGCGGGTCGGCGGGGCAATCGGCACCCGCTCACCACCGGGCAGCACCGCGACATGGGCGACGGCGTCCTGCGGCACCTCGTCGGCGGTGAAGACGCCGTACGGTGTCGCGTCGCCGGGCAGGGTGGTCAGCGTGCAGCCCGGGTACGAGGCCAGGGCCAGCTCCACCGCAGCGGCCGAGAAGGCGCGGCCGGTCCGCGCCTTGTCACCGTGGCGCAGGTGTACGTGCAGCAGCGCACTGGCCGCCTCGGTGTCGGCGGCATCCGGGTGGTCCGTCCGGGCCAGCGTGAACTCCAGCCCGTCCGTGCCGACCGCCTCCTCGATCTGCCCGCGTACCAGAGCCGCCTTCGCCTCGATATCCAGTCCGCAGAGGACGAACGTCATCGAGTTGCGGAAGCCACCGAGGTTGTTGACGCCCACCTTCAGCGTGGCCGGTGGCGGGGTGCCCCGGACGCCGGAGACCCGGACCCGGTCCGGTCCGTCCGGGCTCAGCGTCACCGTGTCGAGTCGGGTGACCACGTCCGGCCCCAGGTACGCCGGCCCGGCGACCTCGTAGAGCAGTTGTGCCGTGACCGTCTCCGCGGTGACCGCGCCACCGGTGCCGGGATGCTTGGTGAGCACTGTCGAACCGTCGGCGTGCACCTCGGCGATCGGGAAACCGGGCCGGTGCCCGCCGTCGGCGAGTTCGGTGAAGAAGCTGAAGTTTCCGCCGGTGACCTGTGCGCCGCACTCGACGAGGTGCCCCGCGACGGTCGCCCCGGCCAGCTGGTCGAGATCATCGCGGCTCCACCCGTACCGGGCGATTGCCGGGCCGACCACCAGTGACGCGTCGGTGACCCGGCCGGTGACCACGACGTCCGCGCCGCCGTCGAGGCAGGCGGCGATGCCGAACGCGCCCAGGTAGGCGTTGGCGCTCAACGCGTCCGGCCGTTGGATCGTGTCGCCCTCGACGTACCCCACCTTCGCGGCCAGGCCCAGCCGCGTCGTGAGGGACTCGATGGCGGCGGCCAGGCCGGCCGGATTCAACCCACCGGCGTTGGTCACGATCCGCACCCCACGCTCCAGGGCGGTGCCGAGACAGGTCTCCAGTTGACGCAGGAACGTCTTCGCGTAGCCCAGGTCGGGGTCGCGCAGCCGGTCCCGGGCGAGGATCAGCATGGTCAACTCGGCCAGGTAGTCACCGGTCAGCACGTCCAGTTCACCGCCGTCGAGCATCTCCCGCCAGGCGGTGAACCGGTCGCCGTAGAAGCCGGAGGCGTTGCCGATGCGGATCACGCTCGTACTCCCTCTCCGCCGGCCGGTTCACGGCCGACACCCGGCGGCCCGGCGAAGGCCTGCGCCACGTCTAGCCACTCGTCGGCAACCGGGCCGGTGGCGACCAGGGCGAGGTCCGCGCGGTGCCGGCGCTGGGTGACCAGCAGGCAGAAGTCCCGAGCCGGGCCGGTCACCCGGTCGGTGGCGTCCGCCGGGCCCCAACTCCAGGTGTCGGCGCCGGGCCCGACCAGCTCGACCCGGACCGGCGTCGTCGGCGCCGCCCGGCCGTGGGCGGCGAAGCCGTGCCCGAGGGTACGCACACCGAGGTGCGCGACGTGCCGCAGCCGCTCGCTGTCGGGGCGCCCGACGCCGAGGGTGTTTGCCACGTCCTCACCGTGTGCCCAGGTCTCCATGAGCCGGGCGGTAGCCATCGAGGTGGCCGACATCCGGGTGCCGTACCAGGGCAGCTTCTCACCGGCCGGGACGGCGCCCAGTGCGTCGGCCAACGCCGACCGACCGGTCCGCCAGCGGTGCAGCAGTTCCACCGGCGGGGCGAGGAACTCCTCGGCGCCCGCGTCGACGAGCCGGGTCGCGTCCGGTGCGGTGGTCACCGTCGCGTAGAACGCCTCGGGATCGGTGGCGGCCAGCAGCGCCACGTGGTCGGTCCAGGCGAGGTGGGCGATCTGGTGCCCGATGCTCCAGCCGGGCGCCGGAGTGGGCCGGGCCCAGTCGGCCGCCGGTAGCGGAGCCACCAGGGCGTCCAGTTGGGCGGACTCGGCGGCCAGATCCGCGAGCAGGTCGGTGAGGTCGACCATGGTGCCTCCGGTCGGTCGTGGGCCGGTGCGGCCGTCGATCAGGGCGTGAGCAGGGTGGCGAGTTGGCGTTTCCAGGTGGCCAACAGGGCGGTACGGCGGGCGGAGTCGTCGTTGAGCAGGTTGGCCACCCCGAGCCCGCGCAGCAGGTCGAGGGTGGCCTGCACCGCTTCGCGGACGCCGGGTCGACGCTCGTCGACGCCGAGCAGGGCAACCGTGAGTCGGTGCATCTCCCGGCCGACCGTCGCTTCGAGCGGCACCAGGGCGTCCCGAAGCTCCCGGTCGGTGCGGGCGGCGACCCAGAGTTCGAGAGCGGCCACGAACAGCGGCCCGGTGAAAGCCACGCCGAGCAGGTCGATCACCCGGTCGAGGCGCTGCGGACCGGCCGGCATCGCCTCGGCCTCGGTGCGCAACTCGGCGGCCCGCCGCTCGGCGAGGTGGGCCACGGCGGCCGTCACCAGGGCGGCCTTCGTCGGGTAGTGGTGCAGCTGGGCCCCGCGCGAGACACCGGCCCGGGCGGCGACGACGGTGGTCGTGGTGCCGGACCAGCCGTGCTCGATCAGGCAGTCGACGGTCGCCTCCAGCAGCCGGGCCTGGGTGGCGCGGCTGCGTTCCTGTTGAGGCACTCGCGTCGATGTGGGAGGCACGCGAACAGCCTGCGTTCCGAGAAACAAACAGTCAAGCCTGACTTTTTCCAGCCTTGCTGGCGGTCGGCCGAGCTGGCGGGGAGGGGTGCGGCGGTCGGTGGCCGGTGGCCGGCGGTTGGCGGTTGGCGGGCCATGGTGTGTTGGCTCGCTTTGGAGCTGATAACACAGACGAGTCATCCGACGGCCGGACCGCGGGCGAGCCGGTGGGCCGGACCGATCGGCCCATCCGGCGGTCGTGCCTGGCGGTCGTGCCTGGCGGTCGTGCCTGGCGGTTGCTTGCGCCGATGTCGCATCCGCCGGTCGCATCCGCAGGTTGCTCGCGCCGATCACTGCTGCCGACTGCCTCCTTGCCCTCCTCCTCTGGTCGCTCGCGCCGATGTCGCAAACGATTCAGCTCCAAAGGCTCGCTCCCCCAGGTTGCCGCCACCTGCTGGGTCAGCCTCGCGGGAACCGAGGACGCCGGCGCGAGGACGGCCGGCGCATCAGCGGCCGTAACCGAGGACGCCGCTGCGAGGACAGCCGCTGCGAGGGCAGCCGGCGCGTCAGCGGCCGTCGCGGGGGCCGAAGACGGCCAGGGCGTCGGCGTCGCTGTGCTGGGAGCGCAGGTACTCGTCGGCCCAGGCCGCGGCGTCGGGGAAGGTCGACTCCGCTGCCACCTGAGCGCACGCCGCGTCCACGTCGAAGGCGGTGCGGCGCAGCTCGACGCCTGGCCCAAGGAATGCCCACCATGCGCCCGCACCCCCGTACGGCATGCCGACGCTGCCGGGGTTGACCACCAGGCGGCGGTCCACCAGTCGGGTGAAGGGCATGTGCGTGTGGCCGCAGACCACCGTCGTGACCTCGGCCGGGAGGCCGGCGAACACCTCGGCCCAGCGCGACATCCGGGAGTCGACGAGCACGACCTCCTCGTCGTCCCGAGGGGTGGCGTGACAGAACAAGGTCGGCCCGAGACCGTCGATCGCGAACGTCGCCGTCGCCGGCAGGGTCGCGAGACGGGCCACCTGGTCGTCGCGGAGCTGCCCGGCAGCCCAGTTGGACACCTCGATCGACGCGGGCTTGCCGGCTCGCGCCTCGACCAGCTCACGGTCGGCGTTGCCGCCCACCCAGCAGACCCGGTCACCCAGCCCGGCGAGCACGTCCAGCACTTCGACCGGCTGTGGGCCGGCCGCGATGTCGCCGGTCAGCACGATCAGGTCGGCGGCGGCGACGTCCGGCTCGGCCAGCACGGCCTCCAACGCGGGGAGTACGCCATGGATGTCGGAGAGCACAGCAACCCTGTTCACCATGGCCCCACCCTCACCGCTCCGGCCAGCCCGAACCAGTGATTCTGCGCCGGGCAGACGAAACGTCCCCGCCCACCGTCGGTGACGGGAGACGGGGACCTGACGTACGGCTCAGACGCGGGCGCGGCGGGCCAGGCGCTCCGGGTCCAGGATGATGATGCTCTTGCCGTCCAGCCGAAGCCATCCGCGCGAGGCGAAGTCGGCCAGGGCCTTGTTGACCGTCTCCCGGGAGGCGCCGACGAGCTGGGCGATCTCCTCCTGGGTGAGGTCGTGGGTCACCCGCAGGACGCCACCGTCGCGGGTGCCGAACCGTCCAGCCATCTGGAGCAGGTTCTTGGCGACCCGACCCGGCACGTCGGTGAAGATCAGGTCGGCGAGCGAGTCGTTGGTCCGACGCAGCCTACGGGCGAGCACCCGGAGCAACTGCTCGGCGATCTCCGGGCGGTTGTTCAACCACGGTCGCAGCGCCTGCTTGCGCAGTCGCACCAACCGGGTGTCGGTCACCGCGGTGGCGGTCGCCGTACGCGGACCAGGGTCGAAGAGCGACAGCTCACCCACCATGTCCGACGGCCCCATCACCGCGATCAGGTTCTGCCGGCCGTCCGCTGCGCGGCGACCAACCTTGATCTTCCCGGACAACAGGATATAGAGGCTGTCACCGGGCTCGCCCTCATTGAAGACGATCTCGCCCTTGCGGACCTCGATCGTCTCCATCTCCTTGGCGAGCGCCTCGGCAGCTTCCGGGTCGACACCCTGGAAGATCCCGCTGCGGGCCAGTACCTCGTCCATCGCGCACCTCCGGTTGCGCGGGCCGTCCGTCGGCCGGGGTCGCCGTCCGCTGATCCCCTCGCGCGCCGCCAAGTCTAGGCGCACATGAGCATGAATCAGAGGTCGCCCCTGGAATCGTGATCGGTGGGCGTAACCTGCCCGACGTGCTGAGCGACCCGACTCTGACCAGCCGTGCCGAGGACGGGCGAGACATTCCGCTGCTCGTCTGGCGCGCGGACGTGCCTCTGCGGGCCGTCAGCAGCGGCCCGCTGGGCGGTGGTATCGGGGTCCGGCGCTGGGTGCTGAACGCGACCGTACCCATGTCGTACGACCGTGGTGACCCCGCCGCGCACCTGGCGGCCCTCGCCGCCGACCTCGCCCTCGACGGGCCCGGGGTCGGCCTGCTGACCGGGGTGCACGTCGGCGAGGTGGTGGCGCGGACCGACACCGGGGTCCGGGCCTGGGCGACGGTGGGGCTCGGCACGCCGGTGCTCGCGGCCGCGCCGACGCCGGCCGGGCTCGTCCAGCGGGTCGGCACGGTCAACATCGTGGTGTACGTGCCGGCCCGGCTCGCCGACTCGGCACTGGTCAACGCGGTGGCCACGGCGACCGAGGCGAAGACCCAGTCGATCAGCGAGCTGGGACTGCCCGCAACCGGCACCCCGACCGACGCGGTCACCGTGCTCTGCCCGTTGGACGGGCCGGAGGCCGCCTACGGGGGGCCGCGCTCCACTTGGGGTGCCCCGCTTGCTCGTGCGGTGCACGCGGCGGTGCTCGCCGGGGGTTCCCGGGTGGTTGTGCCCTGGTCGGAGCAGCACACCGGCTGAAGATTCGACCGATCGGCTGTCGTCGGCGCGTTTAGGGCCCGGTAGGGTCGCGGACGATGTACGCTCCCGCCCCCCTCGCGTCCCGCCCGCGTCGCCGCGTCGCCCCATGCCTCGCCGCACTGCTGGCCGCCCTGCTCGTCGCCGGCTGTTCCGACGCGGGCGGAGAGGCTCCCGTCTGGCAGCCCGGTGCCGGCGGGGGTGGCACCGGCGCTCCGGTGGCCACGGCCGAACCGGGCGCGACCGGGCCTGCGGCCTCCGGTGCGGGCGGCGCCATCTCGCTCTCCGCCACCGGCGACATCATCATGGGCAACGCGCCGAGCCGGTTGCCGGCCGCCGGTGGGAAGGGCTTCTTCACCTCGGTCACCGAGGCGCTCAAGGCCGACCTGGTGATGGGCAATCTGGAAGAGCCGTTGACGGTGGACACCGGCACCGGCAAGTGCGGGGCCAACTCCACCCGCTGTTTCCAGTTCCGTGCGCCGCCGGAGTACGCCGCACACCTGCGCGACGCCGGCTTCGACGTGCTCAACCAGGCAAACAACCACGGGTACGACTACGGGCCGAAGGGCTACGAGAACACCCAGAAGGCGCTGGAGAAGTACGACCTGAAGCACACCGGCGCTCCGGACCAGATCACCGTGGTCGACGTCAAGGGCGTGAAGGTCGCGATCGCCGGCTTCTCGTCGTACGTCTGGTCGAACAGCCTGGTCGACATCGCCAAGGCGAAGACGGTGGTCGCCAAGGCCGCCACCATGGCCGACCTGGTCGTGGTGCAGGTGCACATGGGTGGTGAGGGAGCGGAGAAGACCCGGGTAAAGCCAGGCACCGAGATGTTCCTGGGCGAGAACCGGGGCGACCCGGTCAAGTTCTCCCACGCCATGATCGACGCGGGTGCCGACCTGATCGTCGGGCACGGGCCGCACGTGCTGCGCGGGATGGAGTTCTACCAGGGGCGCCTGATCGCGTACAGCCTGGGCAACTTCGCCGGCGGCGGCAACTCACTGAGCAACGACGGTCGCCTCGGCTGGGGCGGGGTGTTGAAGGTGTCGCTGAAACCGGACGGCGGTTGGGCTGGCGGCTCGTTCACCTCGACGTACATGAACGACGCCGGCAAGCCGACGATGGACCCGAACAAGCGGGGCCTCGGTCTGGTCACCGAGTTGAGCAGTGCCGACTTCCCGAAGGGTGGCGCCCGGCTCGACGGGCAGGGCAAGATCTCGCCGCCCGCCGCCGGTTGACCCGTCGGGGAGCGTCCGGGGTGCGACGTAGGCTGACCGTCGTGACCAGTAGTCCTCCCGTCGCCAGCGAGACCGACCTCGGGCGCACCCGCCGTGCCCGCAAGATCGGCCGGGTGCTGACCGAGACGCACCCCGACGCGCATTGTGAACTGGACCACTCCAATGCCCTGGAGTTGGCCGTCGCCACCATCCTCTCCGCGCAGTGCACGGACAAGAAGGTCAACGAGGTCACGCCCAAGCTCTTCGCCCGCTACCCGAGCGCCGCGGCTTACGCCGCCGCCGACCGGGGCGAGATGGAGGAGCTGATCCGGCCCACCGGCTTCTACCGCAACAAGACCGACTCGCTGCTCAAGCTCGGGCAGGCCCTCGTCGACCGGTACGACGGGCAGGTCCCCGGCCGGCTCGTCGACCTGGTGACGCTGCCCGGCATCGGTCGCAAGACTGCCAACGTGATCCTCGGCAACGCCTTCGACGTCCCGGGCATCACCGTCGACACCCACTTCCAGCGGCTGGTCCACAGGTGGCGGCTGACCAGCGAGACCGACCCGGTGAAGATCGAGCATGCGGTCGGCGCGCTCTATCCCAAGCGCGAATGGACCATGCTGTCGCACCGGATCATCTTCCACGGGCGACGGGTCTGCCACGCCCGCAAGCCGGCCTGCGGGGCGTGCACACTCGCGAAGCTCTGCCCCTCGTACGGCGCCGGGCCGACCGAGCCGGCCGCCGCCGCCAAGCTGCTCAAGGGTCCCCGGGCCCGCGACCTCGCGGTAGCCGCCGGGGTCGACCCGGATCTGGTGCCCGCCCAGGCGGTCGCCGCGGAGGTGCCGTGAACCGCCGTCTCGCCCTGCTCGTCCTGCCGCTGCTGCTGGTCGTGGCCGGCTGCACCGCAGGCACTGCCGACGACGACCCGGCTCCCCGCCCGGCCGCCGCCGAACGACCCTCGCCGTTCCGCGACTGCGCCACGCTGGCGACGGCGCCCACGCCCACGTCACCCGGTTCCGGCACGCCGACCCCCAGCACGCCTGGTTCCGACCCGACGGCCCCTGCCGCCGGTGGCCCGGCGCTGCCCGATCTGACGCTGTCCTGCTTCACCGGTGGCGCCCCGGTCGCCCTGCGGTCCGTCGCCGGGCCGGCGGTGATCAACGTGTGGGCGTCGTGGTGCCCGCCGTGCCGCAAGGAGTTGCCCGCCTTCCAGCGGCTCAGCGAGCGGGCCGCCGGTCAGTTCCAGGTCGTCGGGGTCAACAGCCGGGACAGCCGCAGCGGCGCCCAGTCCATCGGTGAGGACTTCGGCGTCCGGTTCCCGATCCTGGTGGACCAGGGCGAGGCGCTGCAACGCGAGCTGAAGCGCAACGCCATGCCCCTGACCCTCTTCGTCGACACCGACGGCCGGATCCGGCACATCGACGCCACCGGCGCGCTCGACGACGCCCAACTCGCCAAGCTGGTTCGCCAGCACCTCGGCCTGACGGTGCCGGCGTGACCCGTCGACCACCCGAATGGATCGAGCCGCTGCTGACCCGGCTGGGCACCGCCCGCGCCGAGGATTTCACCCGGTTGGCCACCCCGGCCGAGGGCGGCCGGGAGAGCGCCGTGCTGGTGCTGCTCGGCGAGCAGCCCGGTGCCGGCCCCGACGTGCTGGTCCTGCAACGCGCCGCCACCCTGCGTACCCACGCCGGCCAGCCAGCCTTTCCCGGCGGCGCGGCCGACCCGGAGGACGCCGACGTGCGCGCCACCGCGCTGCGTGAGGCGAACGAGGAGGTCGGCCTCGACCCGACGAGCGTGACCGTCCTCGCCGAGCTGCCGAAACTGTGGATCCCGGTCAGTGACTTCGTGGTCACCCCGGTGCTGGCCTGGTGGCACGACCCGCACCCGGTGCATCCCCGGGAGCCCGCCGAGGTGGCACACGTCGCCCGGCTGCCGGTCAGCGAGTTGGTCGACCCGGCCAACCGGCTGCGGGTCCGCCACCCGAGCGGCTGGATCGGGCCGGCGTTCTCGGCACGCGGGATGCTCGTCTGGGGCTTCACCGCCGGGGTGCTGGCCACCCTGTTGGAGATGGGTGGCTGGGCGCGTCCGTGGCCGCGCGACCGGGTGGTCGAGCTGCCGCCGAGCGGGGCGACCCCGGCGCCGTCGGCGGGCACCGACGAGGCTGACGAGACAGCCCTACGCTGACCGCACGGTCACCTTCAGCAAGCGATGGTCATCTGGTGGGCGCGCTGCCCGTACGCTTGACCCGTGTCCGTCGTGGATCTCGTCCTGCTGCTGCTCATGCTCGTGTTCGCGATCAGCGGATACCGCCAGGGTTTCGTCATCGGCATCACGTCGCTGTCCGGCTTCTTCCTCGGCCTGCTGCTGGGTCTCCAGCTCGGGCCGCTGTTCGCCCGACAGTTCGTGGATGCCGGCACCCGTGTGCTGATCTCGCTCGTGGCGATCTTCGGGCTGGCCGTGGTCGGGCAGGCGCTCGCCGGCTGGCTCGGCTCGCACCTGCGTAAGACGATCACCAGCGACGTGGGCAAACGGGTCGACGACGTGGGTGGGGCGCTGGTGTCGCTGTTCGCGGTGCTGCTGCTCGCCTGGCTGGTCGCGGTGCCGCTCGGCTCGTCCTCGGTGCCCTGGCTCGCCGCGTCGGTGCGGAACAGCGCGTTGATCTCGGTGGTCAACCGGGTCGTGCCGGAACAGGCCCACCGGTTGTCCACCGCGTTGGAGGACACCGTCGACACCGACGGGTTCCCGGACGTCTTCGGTGACCTCGCGCCCACCCGGGCCCGGCAGGTCGACCCGCCCGACCCGGCGCTGGCCGGTTCGCAGGTGGTGGTCAACGGTCAGCGGTCGGTCGTCAAGGTGCTCGGCTCCGCGCCCGGCTGCTCGCGTCGCATCGAGGGCTCCGGCTTCGTGTACGCCGACGACCGGGTGATGACGAACGCGCACGTCGTAGCCGGCACCCGCTCGGTCGCCGTGGAGTTGGGCGGTGAGCGGTACGACGGCAAGGTGGTGGTCTACGACCCGGACCGGGACCTGGCCGTCCTGCTGGTGCCCGGGCTACCCGGCCCGTCCCTACGGTTCGCCGCCGGCAACGCCGGCAGCGGCTCGGACGCCATCGTGCTGGGCTTCCCGCTGGACGGCCCCTACAACGCGCAGTCGGCGCGGATCCGTGACGTCGACAAGATCAAGGGGCCGGACATCTACTCCTCCGGTGACGTCACCCGGGAGATCTACACCATCCGGGCGCTGGTGCGCAGCGGCAACTCCGGCGGCCCACTGCTGTCCGCCAACGGCCTGGTGCTCGGCGTGATCTTCGCGGCGGCGGCCGACGACCCGAACACCGGCTTCGCGGTGACCGCGGCCGAGGCTCGCCCGGTGGCGTTGGCCGGCGCCGAACGCAACCGGCAGGTCGCCACCGGCGAGTGCACCTGAGCTGCGCGGGTCAGTTCCCGGCCGGCACCGCCGGCCGAAGCGCGGTCGGTAGCTTCGCCCGCCCCCACCGCAGCCCTCGGTCCAGCACCGCACGAGCCATGATCGCCACGCACGCGCCGCCGTTGAGGAAGGACGCCACCACGTCGCTCGGATGGTGCATCCCCCGGTACATCCGGGTCAGCGCCACCCCCAGCGGCACCACCAGCAGCAGCGACCACCAGGCGACCTTCGCCCCGGTGCCACGCGCCCGCAGCGCCATCAACACGGCGATACCGACGTAGAGCGCCACCGCCGCCGAGGTGTGCCCGGACGGGAAGCTCGACGTCGGCGGCGAGACGTCCATGTGCTCCACCGCCGGCCGCCGACGGTCGATCACCAGCGTGGTCAGCAGGAACACCAGGGCCTGGGCGGTCACCGCCGCGCACAGGAACAGCGGCTCCCGCCAGCGCTTCAGCCATAGCCGTAGCGCCAACGCCACCAGCACGGTGACCACGACGATCATCTGGGTGCTGGCCAGCGTGCTGAACACCAGCGAGACGTCGTTCCAGCCGCCGGTGCGGTCGGCGGCCAACTCCCGGTTCACCGCGTCCTCCACGGTGAACGGCCAGGTCCGGGCGAGCACCCGGGTGACCAGCATCCCGAGCAGCACCATGAGACCGAACAGGAGGGCGACCGGCAGCAGAACCCGCCGGACGATCTGGACCAGGGTGTCGGACATGGGTCGGCCAGTACCCGGCGGAGGTCCTGGGCACGCCTCAGGCCGCTCCGGGTTGCCGATCGACCTCGGGGGCGACGCCGTCGCGGGTGGGCCGGACCGGCCGGAGACCGATGTGCGCCCGCCAACTGGTGAACGCGGCGGTGGTCGCCGCGACCACCGCCACCCCGAGCAGCCAACCACCCAGGACGTCGCTGGTGAAGTGCACGCCGAGCGCCACCCTGCTCAGCCCGGTGAGCACGGTGAGCAGTACGCCGGCGACCCAGAGCACGACACGCGCCACGCCCTGTCCCGCGTACGGCAGGAACACCAGCAGCAGCACCCCGGCCGCCAGCGTGGCGTTCAGCGCGTGCCCCGAGGGGAAGGAGTAGCCGGCAGCCCGGGCCACCGGTTCCAGTAACTCCGGCCGGTCGCGGCCGACGAGCAGTTTGAGCAGCGGACCGACCAGACCACCGACCACCATGGTGGTGGCCGCCCAGAGGGCCAGCCGGCGGGCTCCCCGGCGCACCAGCCAGACCACCAGGAGCAGGGCGACCGCGCGCAGCGGCATCGGCGCGAACACCTCGGTCCAGATCCGCATCAGCACGACCCAGCCCCGGTGGTCCTGCGCGTAGCCGTGCAGGGCGTCGGTGACCGTCGTGTCCAGCCGGTGCAGCGGCGCCCATGCACCGAGCACCAGCAGTGTGAGCAGCGCGAAGGGCACCAGCACCAGGAACGCCGCCACCGAGGCCAGGGTCAGTCGCAGCCCCAGCGAGTGGTCCGGGTCGAGCCGCCGGTACCGCCAGGACGACCGGTCGGCTGAGGTGAGGGTGGGCGGTCGCTGCGTACTCATTTCACGGTTCTACCCGACCGGGCGGCCGGTCAGGCCTCCTGGCGGCGCGCGGTCAGCGGGCCCGCTGACGGAACCGGCGGATCACCAGGGCGGCACTGCCGAGGAGGGCGACGACGAGCACGACCCCGATCCACAGTTGCTCCGGCGCGGACGGGTCCTGGCCGCCGGCAGCCCGGGCCGTCCAGCGGGTCTGCTGGTGGGGCGCGGTGAGGCCGAGCGGGTCGCTGCCGGCACCGGCCACCGGGCCGTCGTCAGCCGAGCCGGGAGCCGGGCCGAAACCAGTCACACCGGGCGACGTCTGGTCGTCCAACGGGTTGACGGTCACCGCAGGCACCTCGGCGGTCAGCGCGGCCACCGGGTCGACCACCCCGTACCCGAAGCGGTCGTCCCGCCCGGTCGGGCCGATGTCCCGCGCGGTGGCCAGCAACCGGTTGACCACCTCACCTGCGGGCATCTGCGGATAGCGGGACCGGACCAGAGCGGCGGTGGCCGTCACCAGTGGTGCGGCGAAGCTCGTGCCCTGCACCCGCCAGTACCCGTCGGGGGACTTCGCGCCGACCAGCCCGCTGGCGGGAGCGGTGAGCACCGTCGCCCGCCCGGTGATCGACCCGGACCACAGGTTGTCGCTGCCGCGTTCGAGGCCGGCGACAGCGACCACCCCCGGCTCGCGGGCCGGGTACCAGACCTTGGTGCTGCTGGAGGTCGCCAGGTTGCCGGTGCAGGCGATCACGACCACGTCCCGGACGAACGCGTAGTCCAGCGCCGCGGCCAGGGCCGGGCTGTCGCCGCTGCCGCCCAGGGAAAGGTTGATCACGCGGGCGCCGTTGTCGACGGCCCAGCGGACCCCCTGGGCGACGATCAACGCGTCGTCGTAGCGGTTCTGCTCGTCGAGCACCCGGACCGGCAGGATCCGGGCGTCCGGTGCCAGGCCGACGACGCCCCGCTTGTCGTCGTTGCGTCCGGCGATCAAACCGGCGACCGTCGTGCCGTGCCCCACCGGATCCGGGCCCGCCCCGCCCCCGGGGCCAACCAGATCCTTGCCGGGCAGCACCTGGCCGACCAGGTCGGGATGGTTGCCGTCCACTCCGGAGTCGACCACCGCGACGGTCACGCCCCGACCGGTCGAGCTGCGCCAGGCCGTCTCGGCCCGCAACTCGTCGAGCTGCCACTGCTCGTCGCGAACCTGGTCGGTGCGGGCAACGGCGTCGCCAGGGGCGAGCGCCATCGGCGCGCCGGCGAGCTGTCCTCCGTTGGTGGGCGTGGCGACGGGCACCGCCGCCGCGGTCGGGGCCACGACAGCGAACGCCGCAGCGACACCGAGCAGCGCCCGGCCGGCCGCTCGGCGGGCCGCTGACGGACCGCTGTGCCGAACCCCAGTCACATCCCCAGCCATTCATCCCGACGGAACCATGACGATCGGAGATTACCGGTTTCCCCACCTGTCACGGGAAGAACCGGCGAGTCAGGTCATGGTGGCGGAAGTTGTGCCAGCTGGACGAGGCGTACGCCCTCTCGCCGGGTGACCAGTCGACCACGCCCCGGCGGCAACGGACCGGGTCGTACCGGCCCGACGAGTGCGCCCTCGTCCGGGCTGCCCGCCATCACCAGACCAGAGGTGGACAACTCGCGCAGCCGTTGCACGATCGGCTCGTACTGGGCGCGGCCGGCGCCACCCGACCGGCGGGCCAGCACCAGGTGCAGCCCGACGTCGCGGGCGTGCGGCAGATGCTCCTCCAGCGCCCGCAGGGGGTTCGCCGGCCCGGCCGCCACCAGGTCGTAGTCGTCCACCAGCACGAACAGCTCCGGCCCGGACCACCAGGAGCGGTCCCGCAGTTGTTGCGGGGTGACCTCCGGTCCGGGGGCCCGCCGCTCCAGGTAACCGGCGGCCGACTCGATCAGGTCGGCGGTGTGCGCCGCGGCGGTGCCGTACCCGATCAGGTGCGGAGTCTCGATCGCGCCGAGCAGGCTGCGCCGGTAGTCGACCAGGATCACCCGGGCCTGCTCGGGAGTGAACCGCGTGATGATCGACGTGGCCAGCGCCCGCAGGAACGACGACTTGCCGCACTCCGAGTCCCCGAAGACCACGAAGTGCGGCTCGGTGCTGAAGTCGAGCAGCACCGGGCGCAGGTCCGCCTCCGCGATCCCGATCGGCAACCGCAGGCCGGTCGTCGCGGCGAGGTCCAGATCGGCGTACGGCAGCACGGGCGGGAGCAGCCGCACCCGGGGCGCCGGAGGTCCCGACCACCCGTCGCTGGCGCGCTTCACCAGATCGGCGGTGTCCCCGGCGGCAGCATCGAGCTGCGGTAACGCGGTGAGGAAGTGCAGGCCCTCCGCGGTCACCCCTCGGCCGGCGCGCTCCGGCACGTTCGCCGCCGCACGCCTCGCCACCAGCGAGTCGGACGGGTCGCCGAGGCGCAACTCCAGCCGTGAGCCGAACAGGTCCCGGATCGCCGGGCGGAAATCCAGCCAGCGCAGCGCCGTGGCGACCACATGCACCCCGTAGGACAGGCCCCGGGTGGCCAGATCGGTGACCAGAGGCTCCAGGTCGTCGTACTCGCCGCGGACGGTGCTCCAACCGTCGACCACCAGGAACACGTCGCCGAACGGATCGATGCCCGGTTGACTGGTCGTCCCCGCTGCGGCGCGACGCTGCCGGTACGCGGCCATCGACTCCATGCCCAACTCCGCGAAGCGGCGTTCCCGGTCGGCCAGCAGGGTGGTCATCTCGCCGACGGTGCGCCGTACGGCCGTCGGGTCGGCCCGGCCGGCGACCCCGCCAACGTGCGGGAGATCGCGCAGCGCGGCCAGACCACCGCCACCGAAGTCCAGGCAGTAGACCTGCACCTCGGCCGGTGTGTGGGTGAGCGCCAGCGCGCAGATCAACGTGCGCAACGCAGTGGACTTGCCGCTCTGCGGGGCGCCGACCACCGCCACGTGCCCGGCCGCACCGTCCAGTGCCAACCAGAGCAGGTCCCGGCGCTGCTCCAACGGCTTGTCCACCACGGCCAGCGGCACGCCGAGCGCGCCGTGCAGCTCCGGGTTGCCGACGGTCAGACCGCGTACCGGGTCCACCTCCACCGGGCCGAGCAGCTCGTCCAGGGCCGGGGGCGCACCGAGCGGGGGGAGCCAGACCTGGTGCGCCGGCGGGCCCTGCCCGACGAGGCGGTCCACCAGGAGGTCGAGCAGTGTCTCCCTGCCCTCCTCCTCCGCCACGACGGGCGCGACCGGGGTCGCCGGCTCCGGCACCGGGACGGCGTGCGTGGAGAAGGTGAGCAACCGGGCGCCGCCCTCGACGGTGGCACCGGTTGTCGCGGTCCGCCGGCGGACGGCGCCGGAGACGTACGCGGCCTTGAACCGGGCCAACGGGTCGGTGCCGGCGCGCAGATAACCGTGGCCCGGCGAGCGGGGCAATTCGTGCGCGTCCGGCACCCCCAGCACGGTGCGGGACTCCAGCGCGGAGAAGGTCCGCAGACCGATCCGGTACGACAGATGCGTGTCCAGCCCGCGAAGCCGTCCCTCCTCCAGTCGCTGGCTGGCGAGCAGCAGGTGCACCCCGAGCGAGCGGCCCAGCCGGCCGATCTGCACGAACAGGTCGATGAAGTCGGGCTTGGCGGAGAGCAGTTCGGAGAACTCGTCGCAGATCAGCAGCAACGACGGCATTGGGGCCAGCGGGGTGCCGGCCGCCCGGGCCCGCTCGTAGTCGCGCACGCTGGCGAAGTTGCCGGCGCGCCGAAGTAGCTCCTGACGGCGGACCAACTCCCCGTTGATCGCGTCGACCATCCGGTCGACCAGGGGCAACGCGTCGGCCAGATTGGTGATCACGGCCGCGGTGTGCGGCAACCTGTCGAACGAGGCGAAGGTGGCGCCGCCCTTGAAGTCGACGAGCACGAAGTTGAGCTGCTCGGAGCTGTGCGTGGCGGCCAACCCCAGCACCAGCGTGCGGAGCAGCTCGGACTTTCCGGAGCCGGTGGCCCCGATCAGGAGGCCGTGCGGGCCCATCCCGTCCTGGGCGGACTCCTTGAGGTCCAGCTCGATGGCACCGCCGTCGGTGCCGACCCCGATCGGCACCCGCAGCCGCTCCCGTGCCGAGCGCGGCAGCCAGCCCTGCTCAGGGGTGAAGCTTTCCGGGTCGCCGAGACCCAGCAGTTCGGGAAGACCCAGGTCGGCCTGGAGCGGGGAGTCGGGCCCGCGGGACGCGCCGGCGAGCCGGAGTGGGGCCAACCGGCGGGCGACCGCCTCGGCGTCGGCGAGGTCGAGCTGGTCGGCGGTGCCGACCTCGGCATGCCCGTCGGACGACCACGAGTGCAGTCGTCGGCCGTGCAACTCCAGCAGCAGCGCGTACCGGTCGAGCAGCCGAGGCGGCGGAGTGTCCAGGTCCAGCACGGTTACCGCGTCGATGCCGCCGTCACCGGTCAGGTCACTGGCGCCGGACAGTTCGCCGCCGTCGAGGACGACCACCACGTGCGGCCCGTCGGTGGCCGGGCCGGCCGGGCTGAACCGGGAGCGGCTGGTCAGCACGTCCGCCAGCAGCCCTTCCAAGTCGGCGGCGGAGCTGGTCACCAGCCGCAGTGGGCCGAGCGCGTCGGTGCGGCTGGGGTGGTGGGCGTGCGGCAGCCACTTCACCCATTCCCAGCAGGCGCGGCGTTCCGGCCCCGCGCAGACCGCGACGAGCAGCTCGTCGGGAGCGTGGAAGACCGCCAGCTGGGTCAGCACGGCCCGGACCAACGCCTGAGCCGCCGGGTCGCCGGTCGGTGGCCCGCCCGTGGCGGGGGTGCCCCCCTTCGCGCTGCCGGCGGGTCGGACGTGCACCCGGGCGAAGCTGCGCAGCGACAGGGCCACCGGCAGGTCCGGCACCACCGAGTACGCGTCCAGGAAGCGGCGCAGCGCGCCGGCGGTCATCGGTTCCAGCTCCTCCAGGGGCCGGGTGACCGGTGCGACGAGCGGGGTGGCCAGGGTCTGCGGCCCGACGGCGACCCGTACCACCGCGAAATCCGGGTCGCCGGGTCGTCGCTCCCAGACCCGGTGGCTGTCCACCGTCGACCAGAGCCGACCCGGGTCCGGGTGCCGGTAGAAGAGCCCGGCCCGCTGCTGGCCGGCGGTCCGCCGCACCCGCCGCCGCAACGTGGCCAGGTGTCGCAGGTACTCCCTGCGGGCGGCCATCATCTCGGACTTCTTCGGGGTGCCGGAGGCGCTGCCCCAGGACGTCACCAGCATCGCCAACGAGGAGAGCCCGAACATCCCGCCCACCACGTACGAGTAGGCGCCGCCGCCCCGGCCGAACATCATCGCCATCGCGACAGTGCCGCCGAGCATCGGCAACAGCATGAGCATCTGTTGCCAGCGCCCGCCGGCCACGACCGGGATCTCCGGTGGTGCCTCGACCGGCAGTTCGCCGGCGGGGATCTCCGGTGCCGGCCGGCGCGGCGGGCGCTTGATGACGACGGTGGACACTCGGCCTCCTGACAGCGCTGGGTAACCCGAGCCGGACTCATGGTAGGTAAAGTCCTGTCGTCCGCGCAGCCTCCGATCCCCCTCGATATGGAGACCAGTCGATGACTATCGGCCTGGCACGCGTCACCATCAGCGCGCCGCAACGGCGGCTGGACGTCGCCCTGCCGGAGCAGGTACCCCTGGCCGAGCTGCTGCCCGACGTGCTCCGACACGCTGGTGTCGGGTTGGCCGACGACGGTGAGCAGCACGGCGGGTGGGTCCTGCGCCGCACCGACGGCGGGGTGCTGGCGACCGCTCAGGCGCTGTTGCCGCAGGGGGTCCGCGACGGCGAGGTGTTGCACCTCGTGCCGGCCCGTGCGCACTGGCCCGAGCTCGAATACGACGACGTGATCGAGGCGATCGCCGACGGCGCCCGCCGCCGAGGCGGTGCCTGGTCACCCACCGCCACCCGCGTCGCCGGCCTGGCCGGTGCCGCCGTCCCGCTCGCCGTCGGGATGCTCGCCCTGTTCGCCAGCGGCCCGACGCACCGGGTCGGCTGGCTGGCGGCCGCAGCGGTGGCGCTGGTGCTCACCGTGGCCGGCGCGGTGGCCTCCCGCGCCTACGGTGACGGGACGACCGGGGCGACGCTGGGCGGCTACGCGTTGCCGTACGCGTTCACGGCCGGCGCCCTCGCGGTCGGCTCCGGCGACCCGGTCGTGCCGTTCGGACCGGCCCGCTGGGTGGGCGCCCCCGAACTGCTGGCTGGCTCGGTGACGCTGCTGCTGATGGCGCTGATCGGCCTACTCGGGGTTGCCAGCCGGCTACGGGTCTTCGTGGCCGGTGTCACGGTCGGCCTGACCGGTGCCGGGGCCGCGCTCGCAGCGCTGCTGCTGACCCCGGCCGGCACGGCAGCGGTACTGCTCAGCACGCTGGTCTTCGCCGTCGGCGTGATCCCGCTGCTGGCCATCCGGCTGGGCAAGCTGCCCCTGCCGCCCATCACCCTGCCGACCTCGACCCCTGCGGACGAGCCGGAGCGGGCCCGCGATCTGCCGGACCGGGGCCGGGTGCACGCCGCGGTGATCCGTACCGAGGAGATGCTCACCGGAATGTTGATCGGGCACGCCGTGCTGGCGGTGGCCGCAGCGGTCGTACTCGGGGTCGTCGGTGGAACGACCGGCCGGGTTCTCGTGGCGGTCACCTCGGCCGTGCTGCTGCTGCGCTCGCGGCTGTTCGTGGCGCTGCGGCACCGGGTCGCGACGGTGCTCGCCGGGCTGGCCGGCTACGCGGTGCTCGGCTGCGTACTGGTCGGCCGGGTCGACGAGCCGGGGCGGCTCGCGCTGGTCCTGGGCGGTGCGGTGCTGGCCCTGGTGGCCATCGCCGCCGGCACCGGGTACGCCCGCCGGCCAGTCTCCCCGTACCTCGCAAGGGCCGCAGACCTCACCGACACGGCCCTGGTGGTCGCCGTGGTGCCGATCGCCTGCGCGGTGCTCGACCTGTACGACCGGGCCCGGGGGCTGCTCGGCTGAGCGGCCCCCGGGCCCGGTGCGTCAACGGTCGTCAGTGAATGGATTCGCCACGCGCCTCGGCGTCCCGGGCCCGCTGGTAGGAGGCGTGGATCTCGGCCTCGGCCTCGGTGCGGCCGACCCAGGTCGCGCCCTCCACCGACTTGCCGGGCTCCAGGTCCTTGTAAACCTCGAAGAAGTGCTGGATCTCCAGCCGGTCGAACTCGCCGAGGTGGTGGATGTCGCGCAGGTGCTCCTGGCGAGGGTCCTCGTAGGGCACGCAGAGGACCTTGTCGTCCCCGCCCTTCTCGTCGGTCATCCGGAACATGCCGATGGTGCGGCAGCGGATCAGACAACCCGGGAAGGTCGGCTCGGGGACCAGCACCAGGGCGTCCAGCGGATCGCCGTCCTCGCCCAGCGTGCCCTCGATGAACCCGTAGTCGGCCGGGTATTGAGTAGAGGTGAAGAGGGTGCGATCCAGCCGGATGCGGCCGGTCTTGTGGTCCACCTCGTACTTGTTCCGGTGACCCTTGGGGATCTCAACCGTCACGTCGAAATCCATCTGCACGCTCCCTCGTCTGCCCACGCTGGCTAACGGAACCACTGGCGCCCTCCGGACAGGTGAATGCCCACCCGCCGACTCCGGCCGCCGCATAGTCTTCGGACCGAAGTAGTGTCACCCAAGCCGATTTTCGCTGGGGGAGGAGGGGGTCGTGGGGAGGGAAGATTCACACTACCGCCCGGACGGGGGCTCCGCGCACGGTACCGGACGATCCGGTTCCGGCGGTGCGACGGGTCGCGTCCCGGTGCCTGAGGCCCACCTTCCGCGGACTCCCGAGCCGGCGAACCAGGCACCGGAGACGTCGCCCGAGAGGCCCCCGCCGCTGCCCTGGCGCCCGCCGGGCGGATCACCTCCGCCCGGCCCGAACAACGGCCGCTTCCCGGTGCTCGGCGGTGACCGACCGGCGGGTGGTTCGCCGCGTGGGAGTGCGTCGGTGCCGGTCAGTCCGGCGTCGGGTGGTTCGCCACGTGGCAGTGCGTCGGTCCCGGTCAGTCCCGCGTCGGGTGGTTCGCCGCGTGGCAGTGCGTCGGTCCCGGTCAGTCCCGCGCCGGTCAGCCCGGCTTCCGGCCACACCCCGAACGCCCCCGGCGGAGTCCCGCCGCTGGGTCCGCCGATCTCCGCGCTGCCCGCGCCCGCCGATGCCGCGCCGGCACCCGTACCCGTCCCGCCGGGGCGCCGGCGACGCTCGGCGGTGCTGCTGGCCGTCGTGGTGCTGCTGGTGCTCGCCGGCGTCGGCGTCGGCGTCACCCGGCCCGGCCCGGTCGCCGGATGGCTCGGCGACGACGCCGGATCCGGCCCGACGGCTGCCGGGGTGACCCCGGATCCCGCTCCGTCGGATGTGCTGGCCGGCCCGGATCCGAATGCCCCGCTGCCCACCGCGGACGGGGTTCGTGCCGTGCTCGACCCGCTGGTCGGGGCCGCTGCCCTCGGCAGCCGGGTGAACGTCTCGGTGGCCGATGTGATCTCCGGCCAGACACTGTTCGCCAAGGGGGCGGACGACGGCACGGTGCCCGCCTCGGTGACCAAGCTGGCGACCGGGGTGACGGTGCTGGCCGCCCGTGGACCCGGCTACCGGATACCCACCCGTGCGGTGGCCGGCGCGAAGGCCGGCGAAGTGGTGATCATCGGTGGTGGCGATCCGACCCTGGCCATCGACAAGAAGGGCTACTACCCGGGAGCGGCGCGCCTGGACGACCTGGCCGCCCAGGTGCGCACCGCGCTCGGTGGGGCCACCCCGACCAGTGTGACGGTCGACGGCTCGGTCTATTCCGGCCCGGTCTACGGCCCGGGCTGGGACGACGACATCCCCACCGGCGGGTCCGGTGGGGCGGTGACCGCGCTGATGACCGACGGCGCGCGCAGGGACCCGGGGGTCGCCCACGGGGCTGCCGCGCGGTTCGCCGAGCCGGACCTGGCCGCCGGCAAAGCCTTCGCCCGGCTGCTCGGCGTGCCGGCCGACGCCGTGAAACGCGGCACGGCGCCGGCCCCGACCCAGGCTGCGGCCGGTGGCACCCCTGCGCCGGGCGTCGAGCTGGGGGTGGTGCAGTCCCCGCCGCTGATCCGGATGGTCGACATCATGATCAGCGAGAGTGACAACCTGGTGGCCGAGGCGTTGGCCCGCCAGGTCGCGTTGGCCCGCAACCAGCCGGCCTCGTTCGACGGCGGTGCCGCCGCGATGGACGCGCAGGTGGCCGAGTTGGGCCTGCCGGCCGACGAGATCACCCTTTCCGACGGCAGCGGGTTGTCCCGCCGCAACCGGATCAGCCCGTCGCTGCTGACCGACCTGATCCGCCTGGCGGCCAGCCCGGACCACCCTGAGTTGGCCGGCGTGTTCGGTGGTCTGCCGGTGGGCGGCTGGTCCGGCACCTTGGACGAGCGCTACCGGAACACCCCCGGCACCGCCGCCGGTGCGGGCAGCGTCCGCGCCAAGACCGGCACGCTGACCGCCGTGCACTCCATCGCGGGCCTGGTCACCACCGCCGACGGTCGACTGCTCACCTTCGCCGTGCTCAGCGACCAGGTGCCGGGCGGGAAGGAGACCGCCCAACCGGCGCTGGACCGGATCACCGCCGCGTTGGCCGGCTGCGGCTGCGGCTGACCGTCGCCGGGCGGGATCGTCCGGCCCCTGCCGGAGCCGCCATCGGCGTCGATCGAGGACGCGAGGCCGGGCCGGGGTGTCGCGGCGCGGGTACGGTGGGTTCATGGCGCAGTTCGTGGACTGGGATCTGGCCGCCGCCACCGCGGGGGCGTTGAGCAAGTCGGGCCCCCGGGTGTCGTACGCCGAGGCCACCGACGTGGTCGGCGACCTGCGTCGGCTGACCGATGAGGCGGCCGGGCACGTGGCCGACTACACGGGGTTGAAGGCGCAGGTGGCGCACCCGCCGGTGCGGGTGGTCGACCGCCGCGACTGGGCGGCGACCAACATCGCCGGCCTTCGTGAGGTGATCACCCCGCTGGTGAGTCGGCTCTCCGGCGACAAGCAGCCGGGCGCGTTGACCGAGGCGATCGGGTCCCGGTTGACCGGGGTGCAGGCCGGGACGGTGCTGGCCTACCTCTCCGGCCGGGTGCTCGGCCAGTACGAGGTCTTCTCGGCCGACCCGGGCCAACTGCTGCTGGTCGCACCGAACATCGTCGAGGTCGAGCGCAAGCTCGGTGCGGACCCACGGGACTTCCGCCTCTGGGTCTGCCTGCACGAGGTGACCCACCGGACCCAGTTCACGGCCGTCCCGTGGATGCGGGCCTACTTCCTGAGTGAGGTGCAGGCGTTCGTCGACGCCTCCTCCAGCGGGAGCGAGCACCTGGTCGAGCGCTTGCGGCGCGGCGTGGCCACCCTGTCCGAGGCGGTCCGCGACCAGGACAGCCGCACCAGCGTGCTGGACATCGTGCAGACCCCGGCCCAGCGGGCCGTGCTGGACCGGCTCACCGCGCTGATGACCCTGCTGGAGGGGCACGCCGAGTTCGTCATGGACGGCGTCGGCCCCCAGGTGATCCCGAGCGTGGAGCGGATCCGGGCGTCGTTCAACCGCCGCCGGGAGGCCGGCAACCCGCTGGAGAAGGCGATCCGCCGGCTGCTCGGCGTGGACGTCAAGATGCGCCAGTACGCCGAGGGGCGCAAGTTCGTGCACGGCGTGGTGGAGCGGGTCGGCATGGAGGGCTTCAACTCCATCTTCAACTCCCCGCTCACCCTGCCCCGGCTGTCGGAGTTGGGCGACCCGGACGCCTGGGTGGCCCGCGTGCACGGCCCGGCCGGCACCTTCCCGGCCGCTGGCTGACCACCCGCCGGTGGCCGCGCTCGCCCCGCCGGTGGCCGCGATCCGGGTGGCGGTCCGCCGTGCGCTGACCGGCCTGGCGTCGGACGGGCCGGTGCTTGTCGCCTGCTCGGGCGGCGCCGACTCGCTCGCCCTCGCGGCGGCCACCGTCTTCGTGGCACCCCGGCTGGGTCGCGGCACGGTGCTCGTCACCGTCGACCACGGTCTGCAGGACGGCTCCGCGGAGCGCGCCGAGGCGGTGGCTGCCTGGGCCAGTGGGGCCGGTTTCACGGCCACGTCCGTGGTCCGGGTGGAGGTGGCCGGGCGCTCGGGTGGGCCGGAGGCAGCAGCCCGGGACGCCCGTTACGAGGCGCTGGCCGAGGCTGCCCGGCAGCACGACGCGGTCGCGGTGCTCACCGGGCACACCCGTGACGACCAGGCGGAGACGGTGCTGCTCGCGCTCGCCCGGGGCGCCGGCCCACGCGGGCTGGCCGGGATGCCGGTCCGGCGGGAGCTGGACGGTGTGCCGCTGCTGCGCCCGCTGCTGGAGATCGGCCGGGACCAGACGCGCGCCGCGTGCGCCGTGCTCGGGCTGCGCCCATGGCAGGACCCGCACAACACCGACCCGTCGTACGCCCGCTCCCGGGTGCGGGCCGACCTGCTCCCGGCGTTGGTGCGGGCGCTCGGGCCCGGGGTGGTGGACAACCTCGCGCGGACCGCCCGGTTGGTGGCGGCCGACAACGCCGCGCTCGACGAGGTGGCGGGGGCAGCGCTGGCGGCGGCTCGGCACCCCGACGGCGGGCTCTCCGCGCCCGCGCTACTCGCCCTGGCCCCCGCGGTACGCGGCCGGGTGCTGCACGCTTGGGCGCGGGAGCTGGGCGCCCAGCCGGGTGCGTTGTCGCACCGGCATGTCAACGCGCTGGACGCCCTGGTCACCGAGTGGCACGGTCAGGGCCCGGCGGACCTGCCCGGGGGGGTCCGGGTGCTCCGTCGCGCCGACCGGCTAGCACCCGTGGCGGCCAGTTGAATGCCCTTCACTGTGCGTCAACCGACCCACGATTCCGGACCGCCGGGTGGTGCGCGGCTTGAGGCAGAGCGGGGCGCTGGCGTCGGTCGCCTGGCCGGGCCGTGCGGTCGGCGGAGTTGGTGTCAGCCGCTGTGCGCCCGGTCCCGGAAGGTGGTCCGGTAGCTGTGTGGGGTGGCGCCGACCCGGCGGCTGAAGTGGTGGCGAAGCGCCGCCGCGTCGCCGAAGCCGGCCTGGTCGGCGACCGCCTCCACGCTCAACGGGGTCTCCTCCAGCAGTCGCCGGGCCAGTAGCACCCGCTGGTTGGTGAGCCAGTCGTGTGGCGTGGTGCCGGTCTCGGCGCGGAAGCGGCGGGCGAACGTGCGGGGTGCCATGCCGGCGCGAGCGGCCAACTCCTCCACGGTGATCGTCCGGTCCAGGTGACCCATCAGCCACTCCAGCACCGGCTCCAGGGTGGGGGCCTCGGGCGCCTTCGGGATGGGCGCCTCGACGTACTGGGACTGGCCGCCGTCACGGTGCGGCGGGACCACCATCCGCCGGGCCAGCCGGGTCGCGGTGGCCGAGCCGTGCTCCTGGCGGACCAGGTGCAGGCAGGCGTCGATGCCTGCTGCGGTGCCGGCGCTGGTGAGTAGCCGGCCGTCCTGGACGTAGAGCGAGTTGCACCGCACCCGGGCGCGGGGGTGCCGGCGTTGCAGCTCGTCCACGTACCGCCAGTGGGTCGTGCACTCCCGGTCGTCCAGCAGCCCGGCCTCGCCGAGCAGGAAGGCCCCGGAGCAGACGCTGAACAGGTGCGCTCCGCGGGCGTCGGCTCGGCGTAGTGCGTCCAGCACGGGGCCGGGGACGGTGGTGCCCTGGCTGTGCGCGGGAACGGCCACCAGGTCGGCCTCGTCGATCGGGTCGAGGTCGGCGTGCGGGGTGAGGTGGAAGCCGGACGACGTACGCACCGGAGCGCCGTCGGGGCTGCACACCTGGAAGCGGTAGGCGGGAAATCCGTCGGCGGTGCGGTCGGTGCCGAAAACCTCGGCGAGCACGCCGAGCTCGAAGGGGGCGACCTGGTCGAGGGCGAGAACGGCAACGGACCGGAGCATGTGACGAGGGTAACCCGACGGGTGGCAGTAAATCGATGACCAATGGCATTGCTGCCACTGTCCGGTCGGCGCGAGTGGCCGCAGACTGGTCTCAGTCCGGTGCGCACCGGCGGCGAAACCGACAGCAATCATGCGAAAGCGAGCGCCGCCATGGAGTTCCTACTCTTCCTCCTGTTCCTCGTCCTGCTCGTCGCCGCCTCGGCGGCCGGCCTCACCGTCGACAGTCACGACTCGGCCGACTGGAAGCCCACTGACGACGGCCGCCGTTGGCGGTCACGCACCAACTGATGCCATTAGTGCAGTTTGCCGAGAAAATCCCTGGCGGGACCGCGCCAAAAGGTGCGGCCCCGCCGACGGAGGCCATCGGACGTACGGCAGGCTAGGAGTCATGGCTGACGGCTCCTGGTACGACGCCGACATCGACCACGTGATCATTTCCGAGGCGCAGATCCGCGAGAAGACGGCGGAGCTGGCCAAGCAGGTCTCCGCCGACTACGCCCACGTGGGCGACGGGCTGCTGCTGGTGTGCGTACTCAAGGGTGCGGTGATGTTCATGGCGGACTTCGCGCGGGCCCTGGGCCGCAACGGCCCGCCGGCCGAGCTGGACTTCATGGCCATCTCCTCCTACGGCCAGGGCACCACCTCGTCCGGGGTCGTCCGCATCCTCAAGGACCTGGACCGGGACATCGCCGGTCGGCACGTGGTGGTCGTCGAGGACATCGTCGACTCCGGGCTCACCCTCTCCTGGCTGCTGCGCTACCTGGAGTCGCGCTCGGCGGCGAGCGTCGAGGTGGTCGCGCTGTTCCGCAAGCCGGACGCGGTCAAGGTGCCGGTCCCGGTGAAGTACGTCGGCTTCGACATCCCCACCGAGTTCGTGGTCGGGTACGGCCTGGACTTCGCCGAGCGCTACCGGGAGCTGCCGTACGTCGGCGTGCTCAAGCCCGAGGTCTACGCCCGCTCCTGACACCCGGGTTCTGAGCCGTAGCGACGGCTCGGCGGCGGCGTGAGGCCCCTTCGCATCGGCATCCATCAAGCCGACGTTCAGCGCGCTCTCAGGTGTTGCGGTTACCGTGGACCACGGTGGCCCGGAGGTTACTCCGCGCCCGACCCCCTCGACCGCGTGACCGGGCGTTCGGGTGGCCGGGCCGGACTCCTCGCCACGCCGGTTCCGACCCGGGGCGTTTGATGGTGCACGACTGCGGGGCTCGCAAGCTCACTCCTCGCGTACACGGTGTACCGTCGAATGACCGCGGCGCGGCAGTTTTCGCGCCTCGGGGTCGAGGCCGGCCCGCACGGCGGCTCCGGCCGCCGCACGACGCGGCGACACCATCAGACGGTCAGGACGTCGATCAGGAGGATGCGGGCGCCCCGGCGCTCGACAACAGTATGGAACGTACGCGTTTCTTCCGCCGACCGGTGGTCTGGATCATCCTGGTCATCCTCGGCGCCGTTGTGCTCAGTCAACTGTTCACCGCTGGTCCCAGCTACCACCGCGTGGACACTTCCGTTGCGCTCGATCAGCTGCACACCGCCAAGATCAACAAGGTCGTCTTCCAGGACAAGGAGCAGACGGTCCAGCTGGACCTCGCTCAGAAGACGAAGTTCGGCAAGACCGAGACCGACAAGATCGAGGCTCAGTTCCCGTACCAGGCTGGTGACCAGATCTGGAACGAGGTGCTGGACGCCAAGGCGGCCAACCGGGTCACCGGTCCGGCCGACGTCAAGGTCTCCTCGGACAGCATCTGGGTGAGCCTGCTGGTCAACCTGCTGCCGATCGCGCTGCTCGTTCTTCTGCTGCTGTTCTTCATGTCGCAGATGCAGGGCGGCGGCTCCCGGGTGCTCAACTTCGGCAAGTCCAAGGCGAAGATGATCACCAAGGACACTCCGAAGACGACCTTCGCGGACGTCGCGGGTGCCGAGGAGGCCGTCGAGGAACTGCACGAGATCAAGGACTTCCTGCAGAACCCCGCGAAGTACCAGGCACTGGGCGCCAAGATCCCGAAGGGCGTGCTGCTGTTCGGCCCGCCCGGCACCGGTAAGACCCTGCTGGCCCGCGCGGTCGCCGGCGAGGCCGGAGTGCCCTTCTACTCCATCTCCGGCTCCGACTTCGTGGAGATGTTCGTCGGTGTCGGCGCCAGCCGGGTCCGCGACCTCTTCGAGCAGGCCAAGGCGAACGCCCCGGCGATCGTCTTCGTCGACGAGATCGACGCCGTCGGCCGGCACCGTGGCGCCGGCATGGGCGGCGGTCACGACGAGCGCGAGCAGACGCTCAACCAGCTGCTCGTCGAGATGGACGGCTTCGACACCAAGGGTGGGGTCATCCTGATCGCCGCCACCAACCGGCCGGACATCCTCGACCCGGCGCTGCTGCGCCCGGGCCGGTTCGACCGGCAGATCCCGGTGGACGCCCCCGACATGGAGGGCCGCAAGGCCATCCTGCGGGTGCACGCCAAGGGCAAGCCGTTCACTCCCGACGTCGACCTCGACTCGGTGGCGCGGCGTACCCCGGGCTTCAGCGGCGCCGACCTGGCCAACGTGATCAACGAGTCGGCCCTGCTCACCGCCCGCAAGGACCAGCGCGCGATCACCAACGACTCGCTGGAAGAGTCGATCGACCGGGTGATCGCGGGTCCGCAGCGACGGACCCGCGTGATGAGCGACCAGGAAAAGAAGATCACCGCGTACCACGAGGGTGGGCACGCGCTGGTCGCCTGGGCGCTGCCGCACGCCGCTCCGGTGCACAAGGTGACGATCCTGTCGCGAGGCCGCTCGCTGGGCCACACCCTGGTGCTCCCCACCGAGGACAAGTACACCCAGACGCGCGCCGAAATGATCGACACCCTGGCGTACGCGCTGGGCGGTCGGGCCGCCGAGGAACTGGTCTTCCACGAGCCCACCACCGGTGCCGGCAACGACATCGAGAAGGCCACCCAACTGGCCCGCGCGATGATCACCCAGTACGGCATGAGCTCCAAGCTCGGCGCGATCAAGTACGGCACCAGCGGAGACGAGCCGTTCCTCGGGCGCAACATGGGCCACGAGCGGGACTACTCGGACTCGGTGGCCGCCGAGATCGACGGCGAGATGCGGGCACTGGTCGAGCTGGCGCACGACGAGGCCTGGGAGATCCTGGTGGAATACCGGGACGTCCTGGACAACATCGTGCTCGAGCTGATGGAGAAGGAGACTCTCTCCACCGCCGACATGGCGCGGATCTGCTCCCGGGTGGTCAAGCGCCCGCCGCTGGCCCCGTACAACGGCTTCGGCAAGCGCCAGCCCTCCACCGAGCCGCCCGTACTCACCCCAGCGGAGAAGGACAAGCTCAAGGCGCAGGCCCAGGCTGACGGCGCGCAGGCGTCGGTCGGCGGTGGGGCGCCGTCCAACAACTCGGACGGCACGCACTGAGCAACGACCCGACGGCCAGCTCCCCCCACCGGGAGCTGGCCGTCTCTGCGACCGAACCCGACGGCGACGACGAGCTGGACTACGTGGCCGCGCGGCTGATCAGCGGCAAGCTGACCGGCCGCCCGGTCGAGGACGCCGTCGACCTGGGCCGGATCGAGAAGGCCGTCCGTGAGATCCTGATCGCGGTCGGTGAGGACCCGGACCGCGACGGCCTCCAACAGACACCGGCCCGGGTCGCCCGCGCGTACGCCGAACTCTTCGCCGGGCTGCGGGTCGACCCGGCGCAGGTGCTCAGCACCACCTTCGAGGCCAACCACGAAGAGTTGGTGATCGTCCGAGACATCGACGTGATGAGCCTCTGCGAGCATCACCTGCTGCCGTTCCGGGGTAGCGCGCACATCGGCTACATCCCCGGCCCGGACGGACGGATCACCGGCCTGTCCAAGCTGGCTCGACTGGTCGAGGTCTTCGCCCGCCGGCCCCAGGTGCAGGAGCGGCTCACCTCGCAGGTCGCCGACCTGCTGATGAGCAAACTCGAACCACGCGGCGTCGTCGTCGTGCTGGAGTGCGAGCACATGTGCATGGCGATGCGCGGCATCCAGAAGTCCGGTGCCAAGACCATCACCTCAGCGGTGCGCGGCATCCTGCAGACGGACTCGAAGTCGCGGGCCGAGGCGATGGCGCTGATCATCCCCCGCTGACACCTCGACGTACCCCGGCCGGCTGACCCTCCCGGGACGGCCGGCCGTTCCGCAGTCGCCCCACGCGCCGGCGACCTACCCGACAGCGGCGGCGTTCCCGCCCCGACCCGGCCGCCCTGCGGACCCGAGCCGCCGGCCGGGGTCCGCGAAACCCCGGGACCGGTCAGCCAGCGAGCACGGCCAGCAGCAGACCGGCCGTGACCAGCACCGCCGGGACCAGGCACACCAGCGCGCCGAAACGCACCGTACGGTCCAACCGCTCAGCCGGGCCGACGCGGAACAACCGCCCGATGCCCACCCAACCGGCGACGAACGCGACCGCCGGCATCGGCAGCCCACAGATCAGCGCCGCCACAGTGGCCGGCCCGATACCCGTGGCGGCGTACACCGCGACCTGGATCAGCGGCACCACCAGCGCCAGCGGCGCGTACACCAGGAGATTTCGTGCTCGGGCCGGCCAGGCTCCCGGCCGCAACCGGCGGCGCGTGCCCAGCGCCGCGTCCGCCGCCTCCGCCCGGCCCCGCGCGGCCCGCAGCGCCGCCAGCACCGCGGCCGGCCCACCCGCCATCGACCGGGCCGCCTCGGTCAGCTCCGGCGGCGACGGCACCAGGGAGATCGCCGGTACGCCCAGCTCCCGCAGCCGCTCCTGCTGACTCGCCAGCCCGGTCCGGACCACCGTCAGCTCCTCCCGGGCGGCCTCCGCCGAGCGGGCCTGCTCACCGGCGGCGGCAGCCGCGCCGCGGCGTACCCCGTCCAGCTGACGCGCCGCAGCCAGGTACTCCGCCCAGACCGTGCTGGGCTCGACCGCCGTCGGCGTGACGTCCCCGCTCGCCGATGCGGACCGCTGCCGTCCCGGCCCGGTCACCGTCGCGTTCGAACCCACCTCGACACCTCCCGCTCGCGCCACCGCATCAGCCGGTTTCGTCAGAGAACGGCACCAGGACCCGGCCCCGCTCGTCGGGACCGTCCCACAGCACCGCGCGATCAGGCCGAACACGCCACTCCACCGGCCGGCCGAAGACGGCGGTGAGCTGCGGAACCGGCACATCGAGCACGACCACCGCAGCCAACTTGTCGACCTCGCCAGCCGGCTCGAACAACGCGGCGAACGGCGGTACCGCACGCCACCAGCCCAGCAGGTGCCTCCCCGCCGGAGGGCCGTCCCGCAGCAACGCCCGTAGCCGGTCCACCGGCAACTCCCGGGGGCCCGGCCGGTCCAGACCGAAGACCACCAGGTACGTCGGAAGTTCGTCGGCCGGGTCCGCCAGCAGCGTCGGCAGGTCCACCACCTCGGCCGAATGCCGGGCGGCCAACTCGGTGGTCAACGCCTCCGCCAGTGCTCGGGAGCCCGGATCCGGTGCCGCCACCAGGAAACGAGCGGTCCCCGGCGAATGATGGTCGGCGGTGCTCCGGGCCGCCGTCGCCAGCAGCCCGCCCGCCGCGGCACCCGAACCCAGCACCGCGAGGTTGCGCCCGGCCGCCGGCCCCAACGGTACGGCTACCGTCGAGCGGGCCAGGTCCACCGCCCGACCCAGTAGGGCGGCCGGCCCGTGCGCCTGCCCCGCCACCGCCGCCCGGTGCCGCGGATCGTTGCTGAGCAGCGGTCGGGCGTAACCGGCGAAGACCACCGGCGGCACCGACCCGGCCGGCCGGGCCGCCCACAGCTCGTGCCGTAGCCGCTCCACCACCTCCGGGTGGTCCTGCGGGTCGGGATGACGGATAAGCCGTTCGTGACCTCGGATCGCACCCCTCGGACCGCCGAGCCCACCGGCGGTGTTGACCACCGCGCTGCCCACCGGCAGACCGGCCGCCGAGTCGTTCGTCGGCTCCAGCACCGGGCTGCCGCCCGGTAACGCCACCCGCACCGGGAACTGCCCGAGCATTGAATCCCGATGACCGGCGTCCGCGCGGACACTCAGCCCCAGCTCACCCGCGCCGGCCAACACGAGGTGCACGCCGAACGCCCGACCGGCCCGGGCCAGCCCGTCCAACTGGGCCGCCACCTCGGCGGCCAGCCGGTCCCGCTCCGCGAAGAGCAACGGCACATTCTCCAACACACAGACGATGCGGGGCAGCGACTGATGCTGGCGCAACTCCGCGAACCGTTGCCCACCAGCCCGCGCCGCAGCCTCCGCCCGCCGCTGCACCTCCGCCGTCAGCTCGTCGAGCAGGTCCCGCACGTACTCCCGGTCGGCGGCCATCGCGGCGGCGCGCACCTGCGGAATCCACGACCGGTCACGCTCGGTCTGCAGGAACTCCACGAAGGACTCACCCTCACCGAGATCCGCCAGGTAGAGCGCCAACTCATCCGGGCCGTAGCGGGCGGCCAAGCCCAGCAACGCGGTGGTCAGGAACGCCGAACGACCCCCTGCGGAACGGCCACTCACCAGCCAGTGCGGTGTCAGCTCGGTGAAGCCCAGTGGCACCGACCGGCCCCCGGCATCACCGACCGTGGTGGTCAAACCGTCCACCGAGTCCGACTCCCACAACCGCTCACCCGTCGGCGGCAGCAGAGCCGCCAACGCCAGCCGTGAACCCGCCTCCACCTGCTCGGCCAGCCGTCGACAGACCGTGTCCACCAACTCAACCGGCGGATCCGACTCCACGAAGACCGGCGAGTTCAACCCACCCGGCGGATCCGCGCCCGGCCCGGCGAAAGACGCCCCCGGCGGGTCACCGAGCAACGCGTACGCGTTGCGCAACGTCAGGGCGGTGGTGTGCGGCAGCGGTGCCCGGACCGCGTACGGGCCGGCAGGGGGCCAACCGGCCACCACCAGGTGCAGCCCTGCCGTCGGCCCCTGTTCGGCCAGCGCCTCAAGCCGCGCCAGGTCGCTCGGGCCGGTCGACTCCGGCAGTGCCGCGACCACCAACAGCAACGTACGTTCGTGTCGGCGCCGCCCACTCGCACCCGGTGCGACCCACTGCTCCGCCTCGGTCAACACCGCCCGCAGACCCGTCACGTCCACCGCTGGCGGCGGCAACAGACCAGCGTCGGCGAGCGCTCCGAACGACGTCAGCACGTCACCCGTGGCATCCACCGCGCGAACCAACAAGGCGCCCGCCGGTGTCGCACCCAACAACCGCAGGAGTACGGCCCTGAGCAACCCCGCCACCCGCGGTTCCCGGGCGTCCGCGTCCACGCTCAGATGACCGGTGCCCAGCAACGGCACCAACGCGGGGAAGCGTGCGTCGTCCAACGGTGCCGCCGTGCCGACCCGCACGAACGGGGGCGGACCGTCACCCGCCGGAGTGTCCACGGTGAGCGAGTCCAGTGCCGCACCCGACCAGCCCGGAGTCAGTCGTACCGCAACCTCCCGTAGCCGGTCGGCCACCTCGTACTGGCGGCGCTGATCGGCCGGGGCCGGTCGCGTCTCGTCCAGAATGCCGGCGGCAGCGGTCGCGACTGCCGCCGCCCGACGGTGCAGAGCTGCGGCGCGGTTCGTGCGTGCCTTCGGACCGGCCACCGCGTCCACCCCCTCTGCCCGAGGTTGGCAACCCCTCCCGAGCAGAGACGGTATCCCAGCCGGCTCCGCTCCTCCGGGAGGTGCCTCGGCGGTGCGCCGGGGATGTCGTGGATCTCACCGGTGGGGAGTGGTCCGTCACGATCCGCTGGATCTGAGGCATTGGCTCCGGGGCGTCCAGCCGATAACGTCAGGAGGTGGAATCAGTGCAGCCCCCCGCCGGTTCCCAGGTCTCCCGCGTACCGGCCCAACGGGCTCCGTCCGAACAGCTGCCGCCGGCTGCGGCACCACCGGCGCCGCAGCCGCCGCGCCGCCGAATGCGGACCGTGCTCACGGTCGTCGCCGGGGTTGTCGCCCTACTCTGCCTGGGCGGGGCCGTCGCGGGCTACGTGCTGTACAACCGCGCGGCTGCCCCGGATCGCAGCGCACCCGACGTGGCGGTTGTCAATTATCTCCAAGCAACACTCGTCTCCCGCGATCTGAATCGGGCAAAGCTGTTTGCCTGCGATGGTGGAGTCCCTGCGGTCGAGGAGTTCGCCGCTCAAATAGCCGGACGAGAGCGCGAGCTGGGCGTGTCCTTTTCGGTCAACATCGAAAATGTTGTGGTTTCCAAGACTGCCGCATCGGACGCAACTGTGATCGCTGTCATCCGTCGCAGTGCTTCAATCGATGGAGTTCACCAAAGCTTGGCGGACACTTGGCGGTTTGAAGTGAAGGCCAAGGAGGGCTGGCGCGTTTGTGCCGGCACCAGCGTTGATTGACGCTCACTCGATCCACAGCAGATGGACCGGCACCTCCAGCGTGGTGGGTGACTGGCCCCGCCAGGCCCAGCGGTACCACTCCACCTCCGGCGTGATCCGGACGCAGATGTCTCCCTCGGCACCCGAGTAGGTTTCGGTAACTGCCCGCAGGTCGCGATGCTCAAGGCCGCCCTCGACGTGCACCACGCGTCGACCGGTGAGCGCGTCCGCCTCGAAGACGGGTGTGGGCGTCCGGTGCGCTGGTCCGTCCAGCGAGACCAACCGGATGCCGGTCTCCCGGTCTCCCTCCGCCAGCGGCCGGCTGCCGACCGTCTCCACCCAGACCCGCTCCACCGGCACCAGCGGCGCGAACACCTCCACCTGGTCGGCTTCGGCCCGGTACCACTCGTGCTCGGGAATCACGGGCACGTAGGTCCGGGCGTTCTGCACCACCCGGTCGTCGGCGCGCAGGTCACCCCGCCAACCCAAACCCGGCAGCCCTACCAGCACCCGCCGCCCACGTAGCTCCACCCGCTCGGTGGCGGGGACGACGGCCAGCGGGCGGGGCGGCCGGGGTGCCCAGTCTGGCTGGTCGGCGAACGGATCTGGCAACGGTCCAGTCATGCCCGTGGAGACCTCACTCGGCGGCGCGCAGCGGAGCGCCCCGCTCGCGCATGAACGGAACCGGATCAATGGCGCCGGAGCTCCTCCGGTCGTTGCGCACGTGGACCTCGAAGTGCAGGTGCGGGCCGGAGGAGTTGCCGCTGCTGCCGACCTGCCCGATCACATCACCTGCCGAAACGATCTGATGCACCTTGACGCGTGGCTCGAACACCATGTGGCAGTAGCGGGTGATATAGCCGCCAGCGTGCAGCAGGTCGACGAACCAGCCGCAGCCCCCCTTGTCCGGGTACCCGTCCACGTTGCAGTCCCGGCGATTCCTGTTGTCCGGGTCGCATCGGGCGACCAGCACCCGACCGGTCGCCGCGGCCCGGATCTCGGTGCCCTTCGCCGCGCTGATGTCCACCCCCTGGTGGCTGGGTCGACTGGCAGTGCGGAAGCCGGAGCCGACGTCACCTGGGATCGGTGCGGTCCAGCCTGAGGCAGCTATCTCGCCACGCTCGGCCGCGTCGCACACCGCCTTGCCGTTGATCTCGACGGTGCGGGCCGCTCCGCCGGCCAGCGCGTTCACGATCTTGCTGGCCAACTCCTCGTGCTTGGCGTACGCGTCCGGATAGGCGCTGACCTGGACCTGCTGGGCGACCACCGTCAGCGGTCGGCGCTGCCAACTGCGGACCTTGACGAGCTTCTCGTAGAACTTCCGGGCGGTGTACGCGGGGGTCATCCGTTCGGCGACCGAACCCCACCCCGGCCGCTGCTGGAACAGGCCCAGCGAGTCGTGGTCCGCCCCGACGCCCTCGTGTGGCAGGGCCAGGGACTCGGGTACGTCGCTGTTCGCCAGGTTGCGCAGCGCGGACTCCTGCATCGCGGTCGCCAGGGCGATCACCCAACCCCGCGAGGGCACCCCCATATCCTGGCCGACCTTGATGATGATCGCAGCGTTGCGAACCTGCGCGTCGCCGTACTCGGCGAACCGCGGTAGCTCGCCCACGATGTCCACCGGGCGGACCGGTCCGCAACCCCAGCCGGCCAGGTTGTCCCCGTCCTCCGCGTCGCCGCCGAGCCCACTCAGGAAGAACGCCGCGGTCCCCCCGGTGCAGCAAAGGAGAAGCAGCACGCCGGTGAGCACCGTGGCGATCACACCGACCCGCACCGGCCTGCGGAGGGCGGCGCCCCTGCGAGCGGTCATGGCCGCTCCCAATCCACCACGTCGACCATCCAACCCTTGTCCGACGTGACCAGTTCCAGCCTCAGCCGGCCGGCATCCAGAGGAATCAGCATCTCGACGAACGTCTCGGTGCGCTCCCGCATGGTTGGCGGGCCGGTGACCGTCTCAGCGGGCACGGTCTCGGGCTCGGCGCCGGCCAACTTCTCGCTCAGCGCCGGCGTGGAGAGCGGCCGTAGGCCGGTCTGCCACTCGTCGGTGGTCATCCCGGGGCGGCCCAGCCACGCCTTGGCGAAACGGTCCGCGGTCTGTTCGGGTGTCCTTGCGCCCGGCGACGTAACCGGTGACGGCGGAGCCTCGCTGGAGAGCACGCCGTCGTCACCGGCCGTCGGATCCACGGTGGTGATCGGCCGGTTCGGCCGGCTGCTCAACCCGTCAGTCGGATCGAGGGGACCAGAGGCCAACCGCGCTGCGCCAAGCACACCGAAGACGAGTACCGCGATGACCAGCGCCACGCCCAGCCGGGACCGCAACGCCCGGGTGAAGAGAAACTCCAGCGCCCGCCGCATCACCGTCACCGCGCCTCTGAGCGCACCCGCGGTCCGGTACGGTCCGGCGTGCGCTCCGTCGAACCCGGTCGGTAGACGACGAACGACGGGTTCTCGGCCGGCACGTCCGGCTCGGTCCACGTTGCCGGCTGCCGACGACGTGGCTGGGGAGCGACGGGGCGGCCCCGGCCTCTGGTCTCGGCCGCCGGTGCCTCATCACTGCGTTCACGGCCGTCGGGGCGTCCGGCGTCACGCTGGCCCCCGCCGCCCGCCGACGGTGTGGGGACCGGGTCCTCCCGGCGGGCCTCCGGGCGGAGCCGGGTCTGCTCCGCATCGGGTGACCGCCGACGCCCGCCCACTGGTTCGGCCGTTCCGCCCGGCTCTGCCACGTCCAGTCGCGCGGCGGTCCGCATGTCGCGGAAGAACCGGCGGTGCCAGGAGCCGGCCGAGCTGACCGCCTCGCTGCTGTCCTTGCCGCCGAGTTGGGTGATTCGCCGGTACGGCCGCAGCAACAGCCAGCCGACCACCCCGCAGAGCCAGACCAGCACCACCTGAAGCCAACCCGGCAGGGTGGGAGTGCTCATGATCAGATCGACGGCGAACAGGTAGATGGCGGCCCCGGTGCCGAAGATGGCGATGTTGAATACCGCAGCGACCACGGCGTTCGCCAGCCGCCGTAGTCCGGCGCTCGCCGGCCGGAGCAGACCCACCGTCCCCAGGATCGGTGCCGCGATCACCGCCCACCGGAAAATGAGGAAGCCCAGCAGGACCAGCAGCGACGCCGTCAGGTCGAACATCGCGAAGAGCAACGCGGCCAGTACCGCGATGAATCCGGCGCCCACCCGGTCCATGTCCCGCACACCCTGGAGGTATTCGTACGCCTCCGGGTCCTCGGTCTGAATCTGCTGGGCCACCCGTGCCCACTGCTGCTGCTTGGCCTTGATCGTCGCCTCCCGGGTAGCCGGGTTGGCGCGCATGGATTGAGCCTCGCCCCACGTCAGAGACCGTGCGTCGTACAGGGCCGGCCCATACTTGCGGGCGGTCTCGCTGTCCGCCGAACCCAGCACCCCGCGGAGCCAGTTCCGGTAGAGCATGGTTTCGGTAGCGGTGTCGCTGGCTCGCACGGCGGGGGTGCGGGAATCCTTACAGCGGTTCGGGTCGGGGTCGATGCACCGTCCGGGGTCCGGCTCCTTTGCCTGCGGGCCGACGGCGTCGTGTACGACTCCGAGACTTGTGACAAGTGCGCCGTCAGCGATATTGGCGGACTTCACCGGCCAGGCGGCGAGTGCGGTGACCGCGACCATCACCAGCAGTGCCCAGCCTGCCGTCGTCATCGCGTTGCTCATGTCCGACTGACGGGACCGCCAGAGCAGATAGAGCCCCACGACGCAGAGGGTGATGATGCCGAAGACGCTGAACACCTTCTCGTACACGGCCTTGGTGGCCTGCTCGACCAGCGGGTCGGCCCACCCCCACATCGAACCGGGGTCCCAGGCGCGCTCTCGAAGTGCGTTGGACGCACCGATGATTGCGGTGGCGGCCATGAACTCACCGTTGGCGATCGTGGTGGTGAACTTGTAGTCCGGATGCAGCACACTCGACGCGCAGCCACCGTCGATGTCATAGGTGTTGTAGCTGTAGCCACCGTAGCCGTAGAGGCTGTATCGGCCAGCCACTCCGTTTGCTGCTTCTGCTGGAGGTGCTGCGGCGAACCAGCCGGCGAGGCCCGAATCCGGCGTACCCGGGGTCGGTGCGTTACGGCACTTGACCTCGTCCTCGGTGACTGTCTGGAGCTTCTGTACGCAGGCTCGGAAGTCGGCCTGCCATTCGGCGGTCGTGCAGAGGTCGGCGCGGGCCTGGGCGACGGGTGGTGTTGCGGCTGCCGCCTCCGCTCCGATCAGCGGCCAGCTGAGGGAGGCCCCGGCCAGTACGCCGAGGGCGAGCAGGAACGACGCGATCCTCGCTCGGGCCCTCGCCATGTCACGCCTCCAGATCCGGCAGGGGGATGCTCGGCAGGACTCCGGCCGCCGCAGCGATCGCGGCCGGCGTCGTGTCGAGGTGGTCCAGCAGCCCTTCGACGTACGAGACGTCGACGCGGACCTTCTGCACCCGGCCGTCGACGTCGCGCATCACGAATTCACGGAAGCCCAGGCGGGAGGCCGAGTTGGTGTCGGCGGCGGAGAGCGAGGCCAGAGTGGCCTCGTATCCGTCGTTGACCGGCACCCGCAGCAGCCGCAGCGCCTCGGAGGCGATCTCGGCGTCCTCGGCGATGCGGCCGACGAAGACGGTGGAGACGAGGTTCTGCACGTCGAGGCCGAGGATGTCGCGGGGGTTCTGCGAGGCGACCAGCGCGGCGAGGTTCCACTTGCGGGAGTCTCGGGCGAGTCGGACCAGGAACGAACGACCGGACCGCCAGCCCTCCATGAAGTGCGCCTCGTCCAGGCCGACCAGCTTCCGGGACGACATCGAGCCGCCGTAGCAGCGCCGGACGGCGAGCCGGTGCGCGGTGTGCAGCATGGGCAGGGCCAGGGCCTCCTCGGCCGACCAGTACTCGCGTTCGATCTTGAGGTCCGGCAACCGCAGCCCGGCCATGGTGATCACAGTGAGCGCGGCGTCGGCGCCGAGTAGCCCTTCCGGCGGACGGCCGAAGAAGAGCATGGCCAGGGGCATCTCGGCGGTGTCCAGCAGGAGGTTGGCCAACTCCTTGCCGGCGTCGTCGTCGAGGCGCCCGAGGCAGCTCACGACGTCGTCCAGGGTGGACGTCTCCTCGGCGGGGACCTGACGGACCGCGTGCCGGAACAGGGTGGCGGTGGACGCCTCCCTGGCCACCTGCGGCGGGACGAGCATCATGCAGATGTCCTGGACCAGCATCCGCCGCTCGGCGCGGGCGTTGGACACCGCGATCTCGAACTCGCGGTCGCCGGCTGCCCCGGTGCCGAACTCGCTGCGCAGTGGCGTCGGGATGAGCGAGTAGGGCGCCAGGGTGCCGTGCTCCGAGCCGGTCAGGTTCAACACCCGGGAGTACGGCCGCAGCTCGGGCATCGCGCAGAGGCGGGCCAGGGGCCCCGACGGGTCGAGCAGGGTCACCTGGACACCCCTGCGGGCGGCCAGGTAGCCCAGTGCACCGAGCAGGGTCGACTTGCCACCACCCGGTTCGGCGACGAAGACCGCGAGCCCGGAGCGTTCCCGGACCTCCATGGGGAAGTGCAGGTCGAGGAAGACCGGACGGCGGCAGGTGCCGGCGGTTCGGCCGATCAGGTCGCCCCGCCGGTCGCCCACGTTCGACGCGGCCTGGGGGAGCGCGGCGGCGAGCAACGGCACCGGCATGCGCCGGACGTACCCGGTGTTGGCGATCGGCTCGCCGGGGATGAACTCGCGGGCCAACCAGTCCTGGTTCTTCGGGTGTTGCAGCGAGATACGCAGCTCCCGGGAGTAGAGCTGGATGAGCCGGCGGGCCCGCTCCAGGCATTCCTCCCTGGTCCGGCCGCCGACCGCGATCCGGTGCCAGCCGTGCGCACGGGCCGAGTCGACCGGCAGGCCGGTGGTCATCTCGTCGCCGATCACCAGCGCGCGCTTGGCGAGCCGTTCCAGCTCCGGGGGTGCGTCGATGCCGTGCTCGGCGTAGTCGAGCTGCTGCGAGCGGATCATCCGCAGCCGGTGTTCGAGGTTACGGAAGGAGTCGCCGGAACCGAGGATGTCGACGCGGGTGGAGATCTCCATCGGCCAGGGCAGCCGCTCGTGGAAGTGCAGCCAGGGCTCGTGGCGTTCCGGGATCTCCAACGGCTCCATCCGGCCGACCGCGAGCACGGCCACGTGCCGTTCCTCGCCGGTCATCCGGTTGACCAGCTTGACCGTCGAACCGTACGGGGTGCGGTAGCGCTCCACCTGCTCGGTCAGGGCGAGCAGGTCACCGCGTTCCCAGCGCCCGTCGGTCACCGGCGAGAGCGTGCCGGGGGGCGCCATGCACAGCGCCACCGAGCGGTAGAGCAGCCATTCCAACTCCTGTGCGGTGACCCGTCGGCCCCGCATGCCGAACGCACCGAGCACCTCGTCGAACTGTTCGACGGTGCGGCCCAGCTTGCGGCGTTCGCCCTCGGCGGTGCCCCGACCGAAGGTGCGCAGCATCCGTTCGGTGAGGGAGTCGCCGAGGGACCGGCGGGCGAAGGTGACGCCCAGGTAGGTCTGGCCCTCGGCGTGGTTGACCGCCATCAGGTGTCGTTGGGCGGCGACCAGGTGATCGGCCCAGCCGGTGGTGCCGGGAACGTCGGCGAGCGGCGCGGCGGTGTGGGCGTCGATGGTGCGCGCCCACTCGTCGGCGGGGAACGGCCGGGTGGTGCGGCGTAGGTGTAGCCGGAAGCCGGCCAGACCGGCGTACTGCTCGGAGATGGCCGACAGCAGTGCTTCGCGTTCGGCGTCCGGCCGGAACGCCCAGCGGACCTCGGGCAGCCAATACCAGGCGGTGACCGTGTTGGGGGTGAAGGTGAGGTGACCGGCGATCTCGGTGATGGCCAGCTCGACAGACGGGTCCCGATCGCCAAACTTGATCTTCGGCGCGCGGATCCGGGTCGGCTTCGTCGGTCGGTCCTGGCGACTGGCGGCACGCCCCCGGGGCGGGGCGACCTCTTTGCCGACCGCCTTGGGTCGATCCGTGCCGGTGGCGCGGCGTTGCGGTCGCTCCAGGGCTGGCCGGTCCGTCGGAGCGGTGCTGGCCGGACGGTCGGCGGGGCCGGTTGGCCGGTCCACCGGCGGGGCTGCGGGGGCCGGCGGTCGTGACGCCGCTGATCGACCCGGCGTCGCCGTCGGTCGTGCCGGGAGTGCGGTGCCGGGTGGCCGGGCCGCCGGATCGGCGGCCTTCGACACGGATGCGCCCTCGGCGAGCGGGTCGGGCTCGTCGGTCGGCCGGAGCATCGGCAACCGATCGCCGGCCTGGTGCGGCACCAGCGACTCGTTGCCCGGGTAGCCGCCGACGTGTCGTGGATCGAGGCGCCGGCCCTCGCTGGCGGGCTGGTCGTCGGGGGTCCACGGTGGTTCCAGTTCGGGAATCGGTCGAACCGGTGTCGGAGCGGCGGCCTGCTGCTGCGGGATCGCCGGCTGTTCCCGGGTGCTCGGGCCGGTCGGAACGGCTCGTGCGCCGGGCCGGGCCCCGCCGAAGAGGTCCAGGAAGGGCGAGTCGATGTCTGCGTTCTCGCCGGCTGAGACCGCGCTCGGCTCGGCGGGTGGCGGCCGACGAGGGACCGGGCGGGGTGCCTGGAACACGCCGACCGCGCCGTGGCCGGGCGACGTCACCAGCGCGGGGTCGAGGGCAACCTCATCCTCGTCCTCGATGTAGTCGAATGAGTGCGCACGGTGACCGGTCGGCGCGCCCGGGCGGCCAGCCGGTGAGCCCGGCGTGGAGGAGCGGCTCATGCGACCGCCTCGGCGACTGTCGGCAGACCCCTGCCCTCGTCCTGCGACGGACCGTTGGACGTACGCCCGGTCATGCCAGCTCCTCCCGAATCCTGATCCGGCTGCCGACCAGGCGCGGATCGCGCTGCTCGACCGCCGGCTCCCGGGTGCGTCGCCAGTCGGTCAGCGCGGTGCGGATGACCACCCGCGCCGGTCGATCGGGGTCGACGTGCCGGAAGATGAACGACGTGGTCACGATGGCGAGCGCGATCTCCCAGGCCGGGAAGAGCTCGACCGTCAACGTGAACAGCCAGTGGATGAACATGTAGAGGGGGACCAGCAGCATGAAGAGCCCGTACTGGGCGTAGGGCAGGTGGACCGGAAGGGTGTAACCGGGCGGCCCGAGGTAGACCAGGCGGGCCCGGTAGATGTCGTCGTCGGTGCGCAGCCGCATCTGGTGAACGCGCCTATTCGAAGATCAGGTCGATCAGGTAATCGCCGACGAAGAAGAGCGTTGCCGCGCCGGCGATGAAGGCGAGGCCGACGATGGCGATCGCCGAGCTGGTCAGCACCTTGGAGATCTCGCCCCGGCTGGCACGACCGATGAAGATGACGCCGAGGACGGCGAGCAGGATCGGCGCGATCTTGCTGGCGAAGAAGGTGACGACACTGTTGGTGTCGATCCCCTTCGGTGCCGGCTCGGCGAGCGGAGCCGACGCCAGGGTGGAGAGCGCGTGGGCGACGCCGGACGACGCCGTCTCCATGAGCTCGAAGGCGATCACTGGAACCTCCCCATAGCGCGGCCGGCGGTGCCGCTGCGGTGCAATAGGCGAGCCTGGCGGGAAAAGTGCTCCACAGGGCGCAGCGTTCTTGACCCTGTGTTCGTTACTCACCACAGAGCGTGGCGAGGTTTGGGCGGTTTTCCCCCGCTTCGGCCCTCCCTCCAAGCTTCGCCATCTCGATGCTGGCCAATTCCAAAGCGTACGGGCCGCCCCGGATTGCGACAAGCCGCGAAGGGCCTGCCCGATGCTGCCCGAATGACCGATCGTACACCTGTTCCAATGAGCACGTCAGGGGTGGTGGTGCGAGGTCGACCCGCGTCGGCGGGCACCGCTGCCGCGACCGGTACCGTCTAGTCGTGACCGATCTGGTGCGGGCTCCGGGCCCGGTGGTGATGGGCGTCCTCAACGTCACGCCGGACTCCTTCTCCGACGGCGGACGGTACGCCGACCTCGACGCTGCCGTCGGACACGGCGTCCGTCTGCGCGACGCCGGTGCGCACCTGGTGGACGTCGGCGGCGAGTCGACCCGTCCGGGCGCCGAACGGATCGACGCCGCGACCGAGGTCGAGCGGGTGTTGCCGGTCATCCGCGAGCTGACCGCCGCCGGCGTCGTCGTCAGCATCGACACCAGCCGAGCCCGGGTGGCGGAGGCTGCTCTGGCCGCCGGGGCGACTGTGGTCAACGATGTGTCCGGCGGGCTCGCCGACCCGGACATGGCCCACGTGGTCCGGGACGCCGACTGTCCCTGGGTGTTGATGCACTGGCGGGGCCACTCCCGTCAGATGCGTGAGCTGGCCACCTACTCCGACGTGGTGGCCGACGTGCGAGCCGAGTTGGCCCAACGCGTCGACGCGGCGCTGGCCGCCGGGGTGGCCGCCGAACGCCTCGTCGTCGACCCCGGCCTCGGCTTCGCCAAGACGGCCGCGCACAACTGGGAGCTCAGCGCCCGACTGCCGGAGCTGCTGGACCTCGGCTACCCGCTGCTCTTCGGCGCCAGCCGCAAGTCGTACCTCGGCGGACTGCTCGCCGCCCCGGACGGCACGCCACGGCCGACCGCCCAGCGGGAGGCGGCCACCGTGGCCACCAGTGTCCTGGCGGTCGCCGCCGGCGCCTGGGGCGTACGCGTGCACGACGTGCGGGCCACCACCGACGCGCTCGCCGTCTGGGCCGCGACCGGCAGCCCACGCCTCACCCCCACGCGTCACGGCCAGGACAAAGCCGGCCAGGACGAAGCCGGCCAGGACGAAGCGGGCCAGGACAAAGCCGGCCAGGACAAAGCCGGCCAGGAGCGCGCGGCCCGAGCGCGAGAGGTCCAGGCGCGAGAGATCGAGGGGCAAGAGACCCAGGGGCAGAAGGTGCGGCGATGACCACGGACCGGATCCAGCTGACCGGCCTGCGGGCCCGTGGCCGGCACGGGGTGTACGACTTCGAGCGGGCGCAGGGGCAGGACTTCGTGGTCGACGCCGTCCTGGAGTTGGACCTGGCACCGGCCGCCGCCAGCGATGACGTCAGCGACACCGTCCACTACGGTGAGTTGGCCGAACGCCTGGTCGCGGTGGTGACCGGTGAACCGGTCAACCTGATCGAGACTCTCGCGGACCGGCTCCTCACCGTCTGCCTGGCCGACGAGCGGGTCGCCGTCGCCACGATCACCGTGCACAAACCGGAGGCCCCGGTGCCGCACACCTTCACCGACGTGGCCGTCACCATGACCCGGACGCGTGCCCGGTGACCAGGGCAGTCTTGTCGCTGGGCAGCAACCTGGGCGACCGTCTGGAGCACCTGCGCACGGCTGTCGCCACGCTCGGCGACGCCGTACTCGTGCTCTCCGGGGTGTACGAGACTCCACCGTGGGGCGATGCCGACCAGCCCGCGTACCTCAACGCGGTGGTGCTGGTCCAGGACACGACGGCGACCCCCCGCGACTGGCTGGAGCGGGCCCGCGACGCGGAGCGCGCGGCCGGGCGCGTGCGTGACCCGCAGCGGCGGTTCGGGCCGCGCACCCTCGACGTGGACGTGATCGCCGTCTGGGGTGACGACGACGAGCCCGTGCTCAGCGACGACCCGGAGCTGACCCTGCCGCATCCGCGAGCGCACCTGCGCGCCTTCGTGTTGCGACCGTGGATCGACATCCAGCCGTACGGTCGGCTGCCCGGCCACGGCTGGCTGACCGACCTGTTGACCACCGGTCCGGCGGCGGAGGAGGCGCTGGAACTGCGTCCGCGGCCGGAGTTGGCGTTAGAGTCGACGGCATGACCGAGCGGAGCCGTCCGGCATGACGCAGGCGAAGTCCCCACCACCGGGCGGATCGGGCCCGGATCGGTCCCGAATGGGCCCCACCCGGATCTCGACTCTCGTCGTGGCCGCCCTGGGCGCGGCGGCGGTGGCCTGGCTGCTGATCAGCACCCTCTACTACAGCGGCATTCCCCGGCTGCCCTGGCTGCCGGTGGTGACGCTGGCCGGGTTGGCCGTGCTCGAGGCGTACGCCGCGATCAACACCCGGGGCCGGATCGAGCGCAAGCCCGGCCGGGACCCGGTGAACCCGCTGCTGGTCGCCCGTTTCGTGGTGCTGGCCAAGGCGTCGGCACTGGCTGCGGCCATCTTCGCCGGTTTCTACGCGGGGCTCACCGGATGGCTCTTCGTGGAGACCACCCGCGCCGCGCTGGACGACCGCCCGGCTGCGGGCGGTGGCCTGCTCGCCTCGCTGGCCCTGGTCGGTGCCGCGCTGTGGTTGGAGCGCGCCTGCCGGGTGCCGGAGCGCCCGGACGACGACCGCGAGCAGGACCCACGGGACAGCCGCCCCGGTCAGCGCTGAGCAGGGGGTTACGCCCGGCTGCGGGCGCGGGTACGGTGCCTGCGATCGGGGAGCAAGGGCCACCCACGGTTCGTCCGCGCGCCGGACCGGGACGGCCGGCCACTGGGGAGGCGCGTCATGGGGTACGAAGAAGTGGGCCGGGAACGGTCGGCGGAACCCTCGTCCGGGGTGCCCGTCGCCGTGCTGGAGAACGTCTTCGACGACCCCACCCATGGTGAGCCCGGCCGGGACCGGATCGGCGTCCATCTGGGGTGGGAGTTCCTGCTGCTGGCCGGGCTGGCGACCCTGGGCTGGCTGCTCTGGCAGGACGATCCGGCCGCCCTGCGCGGCGGCAACCTGCGCACGTTGTTGGTGGCCGCGGTCGGGTTGGGGTTGCTCGCCCTGGCTGCCGGGCTGAGCCTGCGCACGGCGGCGCCGAACCTGGCCGTGGGGCCGATCGCGGTCGCCGCCGCCCTGCACTACGCCGAGCAGGGCGATCGGGGTCTGCCGGCATCGGTCGGCCCGGCCGTGGCGGTCGCCGCGCTGGGCGGGCTCGCGCTGGCGCTGGTCGTGGTGGTGCTGCACGTACCGGGCTGGGCCGCCAGTCTGGGCGGCGCGGCCGGGGTGGTGGTGTACATCGAGCAGCGTTCGGCACCGGTGCTGGTGCAGGGCGACTACGACCCTGGGCGCAGCGCCGGGTACCTCTTCGCCGGGTTCGCCGCGGTGGCCGTCCTCGGCGGGTTGTTCGGTGCCATCCGGGCCATCCGGCGGCTGGTCGGCAGGTACCGCCCGATCGCCGACCCGGCCCGTCGGCGGGGCACGGTGGCCGCCGTGGTCACCGCTGTCGCGTTGGTTGGTTCCAGCGTGCTGGCGGCCCTCGCCGGCGTGCTGCTCGCCGCCAACGGCCCCGAACTTGTCGCGCCCACCTCGGGGCTGGACTGGACGGTACTGGCGGTGGGGGTGACCCTCCTCGCGGGCACCAGCGCGTACGGCCGTCGAGGCGGCGTGTTCGGCACGCTGCTGGCGGTCGGTGTGGTGACCCTCTTCCAGACGTACGCGCCGGAGCGCGGTTGGACGCTGAGCAACTGGGCGGTCGGTGGGGCCGTGCTCGGCATCGGGCTGCTGGTCACCCGGCTGGTCGAGACGCTCGGGCGACCACGGTCGGGCAGCATCGACAAGCCCGAGCCGGTGAGCGACGGCACGATCAGCACCGGCTGGACCATGCCGCAGTCCCAGCCGGTCGACAACTGGCCCCCGACGTTGCCGACTCCCGCCGCGCCCCAACCCGTGGACCCGTGGCGGGATCCGCGTTGGGAAGACGGCCCGCGCCGCTGGGACACCGACGAGCGGTGACAGGCGTCGCGTCGCGTCCGCCGAGCCGGGGCTGATCTCGACCGTTAGGCTCGGCGGCATGACCGACACACCTGCCGCCACCCCCGGCGGAACCTCGTTCGAGGAGCTTGACGCGTTGCCCACCGAGGAGCTGCGGGAGCGGGCGTTCGCCCTGGCCCGGGAGCGTCGCGACGTGAAGTTCTACTGGTCGGTGATCCGCCATCTGCCGAACGCGGACGAGGCCACGGTCCTGGACGGCGCGCCGAACTCGATCGGCCCGACCATCGACGAGGCCAACGCGTTGTGGCGGGAGCTGACCGGTCACGGTTACGAGGAGTCGGCGCCGCTGCTGCGGGCCGCCTTCATCGACTACCTGATGAAGCACTGAGCCGCTCGGGGCAGCCCAGGTCGGCCCGAGCGACCGGTTCGGGGTCTGGGCGTATCGCGTCGCTCCTGCACCGTACCGGCCCGGTCGGCCGGTACGGCACGGCGGCCGGCACCGGCGCGCTCGCCGTGTTGCTGCTGGTCGGCATCGCTGGCAGCCCGGCGTTCACCGGATGGGCCGCCACCCAGACCGATCCGGAGTCGGCCGCCGCGTTCTACATGCGCCTGCTCGCCTGGCCGGCCTGGCGACTCGACGCGGACGGGGAGGCCGGCGGTTTGTTCGCCGCCGACCTGCGAGCCGTGCTGCTGGTGATCTTCGCGGTGGGCCTGCTCTACCTGTTGCCCGCTGCCCAGGTGGCCCGGGTGCCCGGCTCGGTCAGCCAGTTCTTCTCCGGCTGGGCCGCGTACGTGCTGGCCGCCGGGCTCGCCGCCGTGCTCGCGGCGCTGCTCGGCCCGAGCCCGTCGCTGCTGGGTGCCCTGCAGGATGCCAGCACCGGCGCCGGCTACGGCTTCCTCACCGGGTGGATCATCGGCACCGCCAGCCTCGGCGGCCGCGCCTAGCCCGAAGCGGGCCGCGCCTGGCCCGAAGCCGACGCCGGCCGTTCCGAAGCCCGGGACGGGTCAGCTCGTCGGGCGGCCGAGGTCGAGCAGGCGCTGACGGGTGAGCGTGCCCACCGGTCGGCCCGCGTCGGTCACCACGAGCTGGTCCCGCCCGGAGGTGAGCAGCACCGCCAGCGCGTCGTACGCGGAGCCGTCCAGTGCGACGGTGGGCAGGTCCGCGGCGGCGTCGCCGGGCACCGGCTCCAGTGACTCCCGGTCCAGGGGGGTGACCGCCAACCGGCGAATGCCCCGGTCGGCGCCGACGAACTCGCGTACGAACGGGGTGGCGGGCGCGCCGAGCAAGGCGGCCGGCGTGTCGTACTGCTCCAGGTGCCCGCCCCCGGAGAGCACCGCGATCCGGTCGCCGAGCCGGACGGCCTCGTCGAGGTCGTGGGTGACCAGCACGATCGTCTTGCGGACCTCGGCCTGCAGGCGGAGGAACTCCTCCTGCAGGCGGGCCCGCGCGATCGGGTCGACGGCCGAGAACGGCTCGTCCATCAGCAGCACCACCGGGTCGGCGGCGAGCGCACGCGCCACCCCGACTCGCTGTCGCTGGCCGCCGGACAGCTCGTTCGGGTAGCGACCGCCGAACTGGGCCGGGTCCAGCCCGACCAGGTCGAGCAGTTCGTCGACCCGGGCCCGGGTCCGGTCCTTGGGCCAGCGGAGCAGACCCGGCACGGTGGCCACGTTGGCCCGGACCGTCTGGTGTGGAAAGAGGCCGACGTTCTGGATCACGTACCCGATCCGGCGGCGGAGCCGCACCGGGTCGACGTCGGTGACGTCCTCGTCGCCGAGCATGATCCGGCCGGCGGTCGGCTCGATCAACCGATTGATCATGCGGAGCACCGTCGACTTGCCGCAGCCGGACGGGCCGATCAGCACCACCAACTCGCCGGCGCGGACGTCCAGGCTGAGATCCCGGACGGCGTCGGTGCCGTTCGGATAGCTCTTCTGGATGCCCTGCAGGGAGATCGACGCCGCACGAGGGGATTCGGCCACGTCGGCGGCCTCCGGGGTAACGTCCACGTATGTCCTTCCGCCTGAGCTACCGGGCCGACCCGGGTAACCCCTGGTTCTCCTGGCAGTACGTGCGGGACAACTCTGACACGATCCTCGCCGCGGTGCGCGAACACGCCTCCCTCACCGGGCGCGCGGTGTTGATCGCGGTGCTGATCGCCCTGCCGTTGTCCGTTCTGGCGTACTGGTTCCGTCCGCTCGCCGGTCCGATCCTCGCCGTCAGCGGGGTGGTGTACACCATCCCGTCGTTGGCGCTCTTCGCGTTCATCGCCCCCTACCTGGGCACCGGTGCGACCACGGTGTTGGTCGGGCTGGTCCTCTACGCGTTGCTGCTGATCGTGCGCAACGCGGTGGCCGGGCTCAACCAGGTGCCTCCGGAGGTCGGCGAGGCTGCCGAGGGCATGGGGTACGGCCGGTGGGGGCGGTTGTTCCGGATCGACCTACCGCTGGCCCTGCCGGGCATCGTGACCGGCGTCCGGCTGGCCACCGTCTCGACGGTGGCGTTGGTCACGGTCGGGGTGCTGGTGGGGCATGGCGGTCTCGGGCAGTTGATCTTCGCGGGGTTCCAGAACAACCTCTACAAGGCCGAGATCATGACCGCCGCGCTGCTCTGCGTGGCGCTCGCGGTCCTGCTCGACCTGCTGCTCGTCCTGGTCGCCCGGCTGGTGACCCCCTGGTCCACCCGGAGGGCACGGTGACCGTCGCGGCGAACCCGATCGGCCAGGCGATCGTCTGGATGAACGATCCACTGAACTGGACCAACCCCGGTGGGATGCTGGACCGCCTCGGTGAGCACCTGACCATCTCGGCGCTCGCGGTGACGCTCGGCTGCCTGGTGGCCTGGCCGCTCGGGCTCTGGCTCGGCCACCTCGGCCGAGGCGGTGGCCTGGTGGTGTTGGTGTCCAACGCCACCCTGGCGATCCCCACCCTGGCGCTGCTGACCATCCTGCCGGTGGTCTTCGCCAGCGGCTTCGGACGTACGCCGGTCGTGGTGGCTCTGGCCGTGTTCGCCGTCCCGCCGCTGCTCGCCAACGCGTACACCGGGGTGCGGCAGGTGGACCCGGAGGCCCGCGACGCGGCCCGGGGGATGGGCCTGTCCGGCGGGCAGTTGCTGCGTCGCGTCGAGCTGCCGCTCGCGGTGCCCTACCTGGCGGCCGGGTTCCGGACCGCCGCGGTCCAGGTGATCGCGACCGCAGCGCTGGCGTCGTTCGTCAACGGTGGTGGCCTCGGCCAGATCATCCGGACCGGGTTCGGCATCGGTATCGCCGCCGGCGGTGGTCAGATCGTGGCCGGCGGTGTCCTGGTGGCCGGGTTGGCGCTGTTGGCCGAGGTGATCCTCGGCGGCGTCGAACGGCTGGTCACTCCCCGGCCGTTGCGGCGCGGGCGGCAGGCCACGGCCCGGCACCGGCCCGCCGACGCCACCGGGAGCGCCTGACCCGCCGACTCGTCCGGGTGAGCCCTGCGTCGAGCTGGCCGCCGGCGGTGGGCACATCGGTGACGATGCGGTGACGAAGTCCACCTCAGGTTGTCGGTCGCTTCCGGACCATGTTGGGTGGATATTCGCGGGCGACCGACAGTCAGGATCGCCCGTCGGACACGCGGCCGGCCCGGAAGGGGTCGCGCCGGGACACGGAAGGCGGGCACATGCGCGCACGTACACGTCTGGCTATCGGCGCGGTCAGCGCCGTCGCCGGGGCGGCACTTCTCACCGGCTGCGGTGACGCCGGCTCGTCCGGCACCGACGCACCCGCAACCAGCGCCTCCGGCGCAGGATGCGCCCCGGTCGCCGGCCAGCAGCTCATCGCTCTGCAGGACGACAAGAAGCTCCAGAACTCCGACAACATCATCCCGGCGGTCAACAGCAAGGCCGCCAACCCGCAGCTGATCGCCGCACTGGACAAGGTCTCCGCGGCGCTCGACACCCCGAAGCTGATCCAGCTCAACAAGGCCGTCAACGACGACCGCAAGACCCCCAAGGTGGCGGCCGAGGAGTTCGCCAGCGCCAACAACCTCACCGCGGGCATCGCCAAGGGCCCCGGTGGCGACATCACTGTGGGCGCCGGCAACTTCGCCGAGAGCCAGACGTTGGGGGAGCTGTACCGGATCGCGCTCACCGCCGCCGGCTACCAGGTCAAGGTGCAGCAGATCGGCAACCGGGAGCTCTACGAGCCGGCGCTGGAGAAGGGTGAGATCCAGGTCGTCCCGGAGTACGCGGCGACCATGGCCGAGTTCCTCAACACCAAGGCCAACGGGCCCAACGCCCAGCCGATCTCCTCGCCGGACATCAACACGACGGTGACCGCGCTCAAGGCCGAGGGCGACAAGGTGGGCATCACCTTCGGTGCCCCGGCTGCCGCGCAGGACCAGAACGCCTTCGCGGTGACCCAGGCCTTCGCCGACAAGTACGGCGTGCGCACCCTGTCGGAGTTCGCCGCGAAGTGCTCTGGCAGCGCCACCGTGCTGGGTGGTCCGCCGGAGTGCGAGCAGCGTCCGTTCTGCAAGCCGGGTCTCGAGAAGACGTACGGGCTCTCGGTGGGCAGGTTCTCCTCGCTGGACCAGGGCGGGCCGCTGACCAAGAGCGGTCTGCGCGACGGCTCGATCAGCGTGGGCCTGATCTTCTCCTCGGACGGTGCGTTCGCCACCAGTTGAGCCCTCTCCCGAGGCGTTGCGGACGCCCCCGCCCCGACCGGGCGGGGGCGTCCGCGCGTCCGGGGACCCCGTTCCCTCCGGCAGCTCTCCTCGGTAGGCTGCACATCCATGCCAGCCCCGGTCACCTCTGACGCCCGGCGTCAACCACCGCTGCTGACCATGCTCTTCTGGGCGGGCGTGGCCCTGGCACCGGTGGCGGCACTGATCCTGCTGGTCGCCGACGGCAACGGCCCGCTGCGCTTCGCCGCTGTGCTCGCCATCGTCGCGGTGGTGCTGATCGGCCTCTCCATCGCGCTGCGCCCTGACGCGGAGGGCGCCTCGGCGCGGGCCGACGAGCTGCTGGACGAGATGGAGGAACTCCGCCGGGAGTTGCGCGCCGAGATCGTGGCCGCCGCGCAACGTGGTAACCAGGCGCTCGACCAGGCGCAACGCGCTCAGGAGGGGATCGCCGCGGTCCGCCGCCGTCTCGACGCCAGCGGTGCCGCCCTCGCCGGTGCCGTCCCCGCCGGCGAGCCGGCAGGCGCCGGGCGAGCGCGGGTGCCGGCCGCTGAGCCCCCCATGGACGACGTTCCGGTGGCCCGCAGCCGGGTCCAGGCGCCGGGCGACGCGCCGGCCGGCCGCGCCCGGGTCGCGGGCCCGGGCGACGCGCCCCGACGGGGTCGTTCCGAGCGGATGGTCGACGACGAGTCGGCGTACCCCCGGGAGGCCGCCGAACCGCCGGCCGCCGCCGGGATGTACGGCGCGGAACGGTCGGCCGGCACCGCGTACGGCTCAGCCCGTCCCCGAGAGCACGACCGTCCCGAGCCCGCACACCGCCCGGCCGGTGTCGTCCGGCACACCGAGACCGTGCACGTCACCACCCGGCACACGGTGGTGGACGGCGGGCACCCTGAGCCAGCCGGGCGCTTCGGCGGCGGGTACGGCAGCCAGTGGACCCCGCCGGCGCAGGAGTGGAGCAGGGGTGCCGAGCGGCACACGCCGGACTTCGAGGCGGACGAGTCGGGCTGGACAGGCCGCCCGGACGAGCCGGAGTGGACCGATCCGCGCGACGCGTACGCCCATGCCGACGAGCCCGGCCCGGCCCGCTCGCACCGCACGCCGGAGAGGCCCGCCTCGCGCTCCTGGGACGACCCGGACGATCGCGGTTGGTCGGAGCAGCGTGACCGGACGAACGCCGCCGCGCCGCAACCCGGACCACCGCTGCGGGCCGACGACACCGGTGAGTACTGGTCGCAGTTGCGGGCCGGTGACCGGTGGGCCGCCGTCCGCGACGACGAGAACGGCCGTGAGCTGCGGGTCGGCGAACGCAGAGCCGAGGTGCACGCTGACGCCAGCGGCACCGAGTACCGGATGGCCGACCGCTGGGCGGCCGTCCGTCACGAGGAGCCCCGCCGTCACGAGGAGCCCGAGGCGTACCACTGGGACGAGCCGGCGCGCCGGCACGACCGCGACGGTGGCTGGCGGGGCGAGTCGGCGGGCCGGCCCGCGCTGCCCGAGGGTGGCGTCCCGGTGCCGGACGAGTGGCGCCCACCGCGCCAGCGCGGCCACCAGGCGGAACCCGCCCCGGAGCGGCCCGGTCGTCGCCGGGTCGACGAGCGCTACGGCTACCCGCCGCAGGACGACGTACCGCGTGCCGGCGGCACCCCGCCCGGTGATCGCTGGCGCTGACCGGTCACGCGGTTCGGGTCACTTGTCGATGTCGCCGACGACGAAGAACATCGAGCCGAGAATCGCGATCAGATCCGGGACCAGGCAGCCGGGGAGCAGGGTGGCCAACGCCTGCACGTTCGCGTACGAGGCGGTGCGCAACTTCAACCGCCACGGCGTCTTCTCACCCCGGGACACCAGGTAGTAGCCGTTGATGCCGAGCGGGTTCTCCGTCCAAGCGTAGGTGTGCCCCTCCGGCGCCTTCAGCACCTTCGGCAGTCGGGTGTTGATCGGCCCGGTCAGCTGGTCCACCCGGTCGAGGCACTGCTCGGCGAGGTCCAGCGACGCGTACACCTGGTCCAGCAACACCTCGAATCGGGCATGGCAGTCCCCGGCGGTCTTGGTGACCACCGGCACGTCCAGCTCGTCGTAGGCCAGGTAGGGGTCATCGCGGCGCAGGTCCAGGTCGAGCCCGGAGGCGCGGGCCACCGGCCCGGACGCCCCGAACGCGGCGGCGTCCGCGGCGGTGAGCACGCCCACGCCCACCGTCCGGGCCAGGAAGATCTCGTTGCGCCGGATCAGGTGGTCCAGGTCGGGTAGCCGCCGACGTACCTCACCGATCGCCGCGCGGGCCCGGCCGGTCCAGCCGTACGGCACCTCCTCCTTGAGGCCACCCACCCGGTTGAACATGTAGTGGATCCGGCCGCCGGAGACCTCCTCCATCACCGCCTGGATGGTCTCCCGTTCCCGGAAGGCGTAGAAGATCGGCGTGATCGCCCCGATCTCCAACGGGTAGGAGCCGAGGAACATCAGGTGGTTGAGCACCCGGTTCAGCTCCGCGAGGGCCATCCGCAGCCAGGTGGCCCGCTCCGGCACCTCCATGCCCATCAGGCGTTCCACGGCGAGCACCACGCCCAGCTCGTTGGAGAACGCCGAGAGCCAGTCGTGCCGGTTGGCCAGCACGATGATCTGCCGGTAGTCGCGCACCTCGAACAGCTTCTCCGCGCCCCGGTGCATGTAGCCGACGATCGGTTCGCAGGCGACCACCCGCTCGCCGTCCAGCACCAGCTTCAGCCGCAGCACACCGTGCGTGGAGGGGTGCTGCGGGCCGATGTTCAGCACCATGTCGGTGCCGAGCTGCTCACCGCCGGTCCCGGCGACCAGGCCGGCCCCGGTGCCGACGGTCAGTTCACGAAGGTCCCCGGCGTCGGTGGTCATGCCCGTCATCGTGCCACGGCCGGCCCGAGTGGGATGCCGACCGGTTGGCGCAACCACCAGTGCCCGCCGAGCCCGGCCGGGTCGGTCAGCTCGGCCACCGCCGACGCGGCGGCCAACGCCCGCACGTAGCCGGCCGGGTCGGTGCCGGCCAGGCTGAGCGGCGGTCGGCCGCCGTCGGCCCCGAGCGCCCGCAGCGCCTCCCGCTGCGAGACCAGGGAGTACGCACACCGGGCGACCGCCGCACCGGCGGAGGCGACCGAGTCCATGGCCACGTGCGCGGTCACGTCACTCGACCCGTCCGGAACCGGAGGCACCTGCCGCCCACCCCGGTACCCGGTCAACGTCCCGTCGACGGGCCGGCCCTCCTTCAGGTGCCCATAGTCGACGGCTACCGCGAGACCTCGGCTGATCTTTGTTATCGCATGTGCCCAGGCTTCGTCTCTCGTCCGCCCGATCTCGGCCCGTAGGTAGTCACCGTGGGGGGTTTCCGGGCAGCCCGGCCGGCTCCGGGCGGTCAGGCTTGATCCCTGCGCCGGCCGGGCTGCCCGGAAACCCGACTCGCTTCCGCTTGTCGTGCCCGCCCAGGTCACCCCCAACCCCGGGCTGTCCACGCTGGCCGGGCTCGCTGGACTGGGCCACCAGGTCGTCAGCCAGTCGAGGTCGTCGGGGGTGACCGGTTCGCCGATCGTCTCCACGCCGCTGTCGGGGTCGACGAGCACATATCGCCAGCCCTCGGTGGTGTGCACCGCCACGTCCAGCGGGACGTTGTCCAGCCACTCGGTCGCCAGCAACAGCCCGTTGATCTCGTTGGGGATCTCTGCGGTCCAGGTGATCTCTTCGGGCAGGTTCTCGGGGCGGTCCGCGTACTCGACTGCTGTGAAGTGGATTCGTTCCGCGAGCGACGGACGGGCGGCGACGGGCGACGGATCGTCGGGCGACCGGCGGGCGGAGGCCGTGGGAGTCAGGGTTTCCGGGGAGCCCGCCCGCGCAGGGATCAAGCCTGACCGCCCGGAGCGGGCGGGCTCCCCGGAAACCCCCACCGCGCCCCCGACGGCGCCCCCCACCGCAAGCCCGACGAGAGCCCGCAGCAGCTCCCCCCGCCCCGCGCCCACGTCCACGACATCGAGGCGGGCAGGGTGGCCGAGGACTGCGTCGACCTGCGTGAGAAGGCGCAGCAGTGCGGTGGCGAACGCTGGGGACGCGTGCACGCTGGTTCGGAAGTGGTCGGCCGGCCCGGTGCCGGCGACGAAGAAGCCGCCCGGCCCGTAGAGCGCGTGACTCATCGCGTCCCGCCACAGGACCGGCATCAGTTCACTCCGCGTAGGTGCGTCACCGTGCCGACCCTACGGTCCGGGCGGCCGTTCGTGGTTCAGGCCTGGAAGTAGTGCCCTTCGTCCAGGTCGGCGATCAGACCGGGGTGGGTGGGGGTCCAGCCCAGCAGCTCGCGCGTGATGGCGGACGACGTCGGATTGTCGATCTGCGCGAACGATCCGAGGAAGCCGAAGTACTCGTTCGCCTCGTCGGAGCTGATGCTTCGGACCGGGATGTCGAGGTTGCGGCCGATGGCCTCGGCGATTTGCCGGAAGGGGACTCCCTCGTCGGCTGCCGCGTGCAGATGCGTACCGGCCGGGGCCTTTTCGAGGGCGAGTCGGTAGAGCTCGGCCGCGTCGAGCGTGTGCACGGCCGGCCAGCGGTTGGTGCCGTCGCCGACGTAGGCGGCGTACCCGTTGCGCCGGGCGGCAGCGATGATGGTAGTGATGAAGCCGTAGCGGTCGAGCGAACTGTGCACCGTCGGCGCGAGCCGAACGATGGAGCTGCGCACTCCGCGGGCGGCGAGGCCGGCCACGAGGTTCTCCGCGTCGATGCGGTAGCCGCTCGGGAAGGTGTCGCGTTCGGTGCCGGGTCGACCGACGATGCCGCCCATCGCGAGCATGGCCGTCCCGCTCGTGCCGACCAGGGGCTTGCCGGAACCGTCCAGGCCGTCGGCGAGTGCCGTGAGGGCGTCCAGGTCGGCCTGGGCTGCACCGGCAAGGTCACCGTCGAGCATGAGGTCGTGGCGGAACGCCAGGTGGATGACCCCATCGGCGGCGGACGCCTCTTCCCGAAGCACGTCGAAGTCGGACAGGTCGCCCCGGTGTGCCTGAGCGCCGAGCTTCTCGATGGCGGTGGCGGATGTGTCGGAGCGGGCCAGGCCGACGACCTGGTGGCCGGCGGAGAGCAGTTTCGGGACGACTGCGGAGCCGAGATGGCCGGAGGCGCCCGTGACGAGTACGCGCATTGTGGTTCCTTCGTGAGTGCCAATGTCACCTTGTGACATCACCGTACCTCGCGCGATGTCACACCGCGACATGGCGACGGATTTAATGTCGCAGTGTGACATCGGATACCATCGCCAGATGGCTCGCTGGCAACCAGACGCGCGCGGCCGCCTGGAGGCGGCCGCCTTCGAGCTGTTCCGCGAGCGCGGCTTCGAGCAGACGACGGTCGCCGACATCGCCGCCCGTGCCGGTCTCGACAAGCGCACCTTCTACCGACTCTTTGGCGACAAGCGCGAGGCTCTCTTCAGCGGCAGCGGGCGCGTGGAGGAGGTCCTTGCCCGGGCGGTGACCGAGACCGACGCCGGCCCCTTCGAGGCAGTCGTCACCGCCTTCCGCCGGGTGGCGGAGGAGGTCTTCGCGGACCGTCTCGAACTGGTCCGGGCGCGGCAGACCATCATCGAGAGCAGCCCCGAGCTGCAGGAGCGTGAACTGCGCAAGTCGGGATCGCTGGCGGCTGTGGTCACCGCCGCCCTGCGTGCCAAGGGCCTCGACGAGACCACTGCCACTTTGGCCACCGAGTCAGGTGCCACGGTCTTCCGGGTCGCATTCGCCCGCTGGATCGCGCCCGACAGCGACGCCCCGCTCTCCGACCTGATCGCCGAGGTGGCCACCGAGCTACGCGCTGTTACGTCGGCCTCGACCGAAACGCCCTGACGAGCCGTCTCGTCGGTGGTGAAGGTTTTCACACATGCTTGTCCCGGTTCGGCGGGCCGGGCGCATACTTGCGATCGACCGGTACCCCTTCTCGAGGACTGGATCGTCGTCATGAGCGCACCGCTGCGCCCGCGTCCGGCCGCCCCACAGGGGCCCGCCACCTCGCGGGATCGCGCCGTTCCCGGCGCCCGCGCCACCTCCCGTCTGCTCACCGTCGGAGTCATCGGCTCCGGTCGGGTCGGAGCCGTGCTGGGCGCCGCGCTCGCCGCCGCCGGGCACCGTGTGGCCGCCGTCACCAGTGACTCCGGGGCCAGCAGAGCCCGTCTCGCCCTGCTGCTGCCCGAGGTGCCCCGCCGCCCGGCCGCCGCTGTGGCCCACGCCGCCGCCGATCTGCTGCTGATCGCGGTGCCGGACGACGCGCTGGCCGGGGTGGTCGCCGACCTCGCCGAGCGGGGCGCGCTGCACCCGGGCCAGGTGGTCGCGCACACCTCCGGAGCGCACGGGCTGGACGTCTTGGCCCCGGCCCTCGCCGTGGGTGCCCGGCCGCTCGCCCTGCACCCCGCCATGACCTTCACCGGTACGCCGGACGACTTGGCCCGGCTCGACGGCATCTCGTACGGGGTGACCGCCCCGGCGGAGTTGCGCCCGCTGGCCGCCCGGCTGGTCGCCGACCTGGGTGGCGTGCCCGAGTGGGTGGCCGAGATGGACCGCCCGCTGTACCACGCCGCGCTGGCGCACGGCGCGAACCACCTGGTGACCCTGGTGAACGAGGCGACCGACCGACTGCGCGACGCCGGGGTGGCCCGGCCGGAGAAGGTGCTTGCCCCGCTGCTGCGCGCCGCGCTGGAGAACGCCTTGCGGCTCGGCGACGACGCGCTGACCGGCCCGGTCTCCCGGGGCGACGCGGGCACCGTGCAGCGGCATCTGGCCCGGCTGGCGGCCACCGCCCCGGAATCCGTCCCCGCGTACCTGGCGTTGGCCCGACGTACCGCCGACCGGGCGATCGCCGCCGGTCGGCTGCGGCCGGTGGACGCGCAGTCGCTGCTCGGGGTGCTGGCCGACATAGGTCGGGAGGTGGCCGCATGACGCTGCTGGTGCACACGCGCGCCGAGTTGGCCGAGGCCCGGGCCGCCCTGAAGGGCACTGTCGCAGTGGTGATGACCATGGGCGCGCTGCACTCCGGGCACGAGACGTTGCTGCGCGCGGCCCGCGAACAGGCCGACCACGTGCTGGTGACGATCTTCGTGAACCCGTTGCAGTTCGGGCCGAACGAGGACTTCGACAGTTACCCGCGCACCCTCGCCGCGGATCTGGAGGTGTGTCGGCGGGCGGGGGCGGACCTGGTCTTCGCCCCGTCGGTGGCCGACATGTATCCGGACGGCCAGCCCAACGTACGTCTCGACCCGGGCCCGCTCGGCGCGGAGCTGGAGGGCGCGAGTCGCCCCGGCTTCTTCCACGGCGTACTCACTGTGGTGTTGAAGCTGCTCCAGCTCACCCGGCCGGAACTGGCGTTCTTCGGCGAGAAGGACTATCAGCAGCTCACCCTGGTCCGGCGGATGGCCCGCGACCTGGACGTGCCGGTCGAGGTGGTCGGCGTGCCGACCGTCCGGGAGCCGGACGGGTTGGCGCTGTCCAGCCGCAACCGCTACCTGAGCGAGCCGGAGCGGGCGGCGGCGCTGAGCCTGTCGGCCGCGCTGCGGGCCGGTGCACGGGCCGCCGACGAGGGCCGTGACGCGGGCGCGGTGCTGACCGCCGCGCACGCCGCGTTCGGTGCCGGCACGCCCGGCGCCCGCCTCGACTACCTGGTGCTGACCGACCCCGAGCTGGAGCCGGGGCCGGTGTCTGGGCCGGCCCGGCTGGTGATCGCCGCCTGGGTGGGCACCACCCGGTTGATCGACAACGCGGCCATCCACCTCGCCCCGCGCCCCTGACCCGGCCGCACCGACCTCCACCAACCTTGCGAAAGGCCACCCCGATGTTGCGGACCATGCTCAAGTCGAAGATCCACCGAGCCACGGTGACCCAGGCCGACCTGCACTACGTCGGTTCGGTGACAGTGGACGAGGATCTGCTCGACGCCGCCGACCTGCTCCCCGGCGAGCAGGTGGCGATCGTGGACATCACCAACGGTGCCCGGCTGGAGACGTACGTGATCCCAGGCGAGCGGGGCAGCGGCGTGATCGGGATCAACGGTGCCGCCGCGCACCTGGTGCACCCCGGTGACCTGGTCATCCTCATCTCGTACGGGCAGATGGACGACGCCGAGGCCCGGTCGTACCGCCCACGGGTGGTGCACGTGGACGCCGACAACCGGGTGATCGAGTTGGGCGCGGACGCGGCTGCGGTGGCCCCCGGCATGGTCGGCGACCCGGTGCCGAGTCCGCTGGCCGTGTCCGCTGTCTGATCCCCCGCGCGGCGATTCCGGTCTGTCACCGGAAGGTCATTAGCGGTTACCCTGGGGTACTGGCGTAAGCCGGTCGGTGGCTGGGGGAGGCCGCGATGCGCCGTGCCATGACGACAGTGATCGTCGCTGCCGGGGCAGCGTTGCTGCTGGTCGGCTGCGCGGGTGCCGGTGGCCTGGACGGTGATCTCACCGACGACTGGGCGGCCCTGCCGCCACCGTCGGCGTTCACCCCGTCCGCCGGTGTGTGCCAGGCCGCCGACTTCACCGAGGTGGTCACGCTGGCCAGCTACGAGCCGGTGGACTGCGCCGGCCCGCACCGGGTGGAGACCGTGCACGTGGGTGCGTTCCCCGTCGAACGGGCCACTGCCCCGGCGGGCGACTCGACCGAGCTGCGGGGCGCGTTCGCCGAGTGTGACACCCGGGCGACCGGCTACGTGGGCGACGACTGGCGGGCCGGTCGGCTGCGGCTGTCCGTGGCGCTGCCCTCCGGGCCGGGCTGGGGTGCGGGTTCCCGCTGGTTCCGGTGCGACCTGACCGAGTTGAGCACGACCGAGGCGGGGGCCACCGTGGTCGTCCGCTCCGGGAGCCTGCGGGACGCGTTGAAGGGGCCCTCCGGGCTGCGGCTCGGTTGCCAGCAGACGCGCACGGCCGCCGGCCGGAGCGTCCAGACGCTGATGCCGGTGGAGTGCGCTCGACAGCACGACGCCGAGTTCGTCGGCGTGTGGCGCGCGCCGGACACGGCGTACCCGACCCGGGACTCCGACTGGGCTCCCCTCTACACCGGCTGCCGCAGCGCCCTCAGCCGGTACGTCGGCGTGCCGGACGACGCCGACCTGCGCTTTCGCAGTGGTGTGGTGGTCCGTCCACCCGGTGCGGGGCGCTGGAAGGTCGGTGACCGGGGGGTGCGCTGCTACCTGTGGCTCAGCGACCGTACGGTGACCGCCTCGCTGAAGGGCGCGGGCCCGGCCGGCCTTCCGGTCCGGACGAAGTGACCGTGAGCCCCCGCCCGGCGCGTGGCGGACGGCGGCGGACGGGGTAGCCGAAAACACTCGTCCCGCCCCCGCCGCCCCGGGCGAGGATGGTTCGGGTTGACTGGGAGGATGGACGTTCCGACCGTCGACCTGCCGGCCCTCCCCGCGTTGCTGGCCGCGCCCGCGCCCGGCTGGGTGGAGACCACCGACGTGATCGTGGTGGGGTCCGGGGTGGCCGGACTGACGGCGGCGTTGCACCTGCGCGAGGCGGGCCTGCACGTCACGGTGGTCACCAAGGTCAATATCGACGACGGTTCGACCAGGTGGGCCCAGGGCGGAATCGCCGCCGTGCTCGACCCGACGGACACCCCGGCGGCGCATGCCCGGGACACCGAGATCGCCGGGGTCGGGCTCTGTGACCCAGCTGCGGTCCGGGTGCTGGTCGAGGAGGGGCCGACCCGGCTGCGCGAGCTGATCCGCATCGGTGCCGAGTTCGATCGCCACCCGGACGGCTCCCTGATGCTGACCCGCGAGGGCGGGCACCGGGCGGACCGGATCGTGCACGCGGGTGGGGACGCGACCGGCGCGGAGGTGCAGCGGGCTCTGCACGCCGCGGTGCAGCGCGACCCGTGGATCCGCTTGTTCGAGCACGCTCTGGTCCTGGACCTGCTGCGTGCGCCGGGTGACGGCCCGGACGGCCTCGGCCCGGCCTGCGGGATCACTGTGCACGTGCTCGGCGAGGGCAGCGAGGACGGCGTCGGCGCGTTGCTGGCCCGGGCGGTGGTGCTCGCCACCGGTGGGATGGGGCAGATCTTCTCGGCCACCACCAACCCGGCGGTCTCCACCGGCGACGGGGTGGCGCTGGCGATGCGGGCCGGCGCGGCGGTGACCGACGTGGAGTTCGTCCAGTTCCACCCGACCGCCCTGATCACCCCGTCCGGCGCGGGAGTGCCCGGGGCCGGGCACGCGCAGCAGCCGTTGGTCTCCGAGGCGCTGCGCGGCGAGGGCGCGCACCTGGTGGACTCCGACGGCAAGCGGTTCATGGTCGGCCAGCACGAGTTGGCCGAACTGGCGCCCCGGGACGTGGTGGCCAAGGGCATCCACCGGGTGTTGCTGGCGTCCGGCGCGGACCACGTCTTCCTCGACGCGCGGCACCTGGGTGGGGACTTCCTGGCCGGGCGGTTCCCCACCATCGTGGCGTCCTGCCTGGCGATCGGGGTGGACCCGGCGACCGACCTGATCCCGGTGGCGCCGGCCGCCCACTACGCCTCCGGCGGTGTCCGCACCGACCTGCGTGGTCGTACCTCCATCCCCGGCCTGTACGCGTGCGGAGAGGTGGCCTGCACGGGTGTGCACGGCGCGAACCGGCTGGCCAGCAACTCGCTGCTGGAGGGTCTGGTCTTCTCCCGGCGGATCGCCGAGGACATCGCCGCCGGCCTGCCCGAGCAGATGCAGCCGGCGGACGCCGGTGCCTGGCGTGGCGGTGTGGGTTGGGTACTGCCGGCCGAGGTGACGCCGACCCTGCAACGGTCGATGACCCGAGGCGCCGGGGTGCTCCGGTCCGCGACGACGCTGGCCGAGACGGCCGGAACGCTCACCGAGCTGGGCGTGGCCCGGGGCCGGCCGCGGACCGCCGACTGGGAGGCGACGAACCTGCTCACCGTGGCGTCGACACTGGTGGCCGCCGCGTACGCGCGCGGTGAGACCCGGGGCTGCCACTGGCGGGAGGACTTCCCGACGGCCGACGAGCGGTGGCTGGGCCACCTGGTCGGGTCGGTCGGGGCGCAGGGCCGGGTGACGCAGCAATGGGAGGAACGGTCATGACGGAGTCGACGGAGACGGCGTTGCGTGCGGCCGGTCTGGATCCGGCCCAGGTGCGGCGGGTGATCGAGACCGCGCTGGTCGAGGATCTGGGTCCGGATTTCCTCGACGTCACCAGCGTGGCCACCATTCCGGCGGAGCAGACCGACACCGCCGACCTGGTGGCCCGCGCGGACGGGGTGGTGGCCGGGATGGCCGTGGCCGCCGCCGTGTTCGAGCTGGTGGGCGAGGTGACGGGCTTCGGTCGTACCGTCGAGGTGTCGGTGCTGGCCCGCGACGGCGAGCGGGTGGCCCGCGGCGACGTGCTGGCGACGGTGACCGGCCCGACCCGGCTGCTGCTGACCGCCGAGCGGACGGCGCTCAACCTGCTCTGCCGGATGTCCGGGGTGGCGACCCACACCCGCGCCTGGGCGGACGCCCTGGCCGGCACGAAGGCGATGGTGCTGGACACCCGTAAGACGACGCCGGGCCTGCGGGCGTTGGAGAAGTACGCGGTGCGGGCCGGTGGGGGCACCAACAAGCGGATGGGCCTCTACGACGTGGCCATGATCAAGGACAACCACAAGCTGGCGGCCGGGAGCATCACGGCGGCTTTCCGGCGGGTCCGGGAGTCGTTCCCGGAGGTGCCGGTGCAGGTCGAGGTGACAGGAGTCGACGAGGCGGTGGAGGCGGTGGAGGCCGGTGCGGACTTCCTGCTCTGCGACAACATGACGCCCGAGGTGCTGGCCGAGGCGGTCGCCGCGGTGGGTGACCGGGCCGAGCTGGAGGCGACCGGTGGGCTGACCCTGGAGGTGGCCGGCCGGTACGCGGCGACCGGTGTCGACTTCCTCTCGGTGGGTGCGCTGACCCACTCGTCGCCGATCCTGGACATCGCGCTGGACCTGCGCATCGAGTAGTTGTCTAGGCTGCGTGCGTGCTGCTCTGCATCGACATCGGAAACACCAACACCGTGCTGGCGACCTTCGACGGCGACAAGCTGGTGCACTCCTGGCGGATCAAGACCGACGCCCGTTCGACGGCGGACGAGCTGGGCCTGATGTTCCGGGGCCTGCTCGCCGGGGACAACGTCGAGATCACCGGTGTGGCCGCCTGCTCCACGGTGCCGGCGGCGCTGCGGTCGCTGCGCACCATGCTGAGCCGCTACTACGCCGACCTGCCGAGCGTCGTGGTCGAGCCCGGGGTACGGACCGGGGTGCAGTTGGCGATCGACAACCCGAAGGAGGTGGGCGCCGACCGGGTGGTGAACACCCTGGCCGCGTACACCCTCTACGGCGGGCCGTCGATCGTGGTGGACTTCGGCACCACCACCAACTTCGACGTGATCAGCGAGCGCGGTGAGTTCCTCGGTGGGGCGTTCGCCCCGGGCATCGAGATCTCGTTCGACGCGTTGGCCGCCCGGGCCGCGCAGCTGCGCAAGGTCGAGGCCACCAAGCCCCGATCGGTGATCGGCAAGAACACCGTGGAGTGTCTCCAGGCCGGCCTGTACTTCGGCTTCGCCGGCCAGGTGGACCGGATCGTCGAGCGGATGACCGAGGAGTTGGGCGAGGTGCGCGCGGTGATCGCCACCGGTGGCCTCGCCTCTCTGGTGATCAACGAGTGCCGGAGCATCACCCACCACGAGCCGATGATCACGTTGATCGGCCTGCGGATGGTCTACGAGCGCAACCGGTGACCCGGTCGGCTCCGGCGGCGGTGGCCGCGCGGGGTGTCAGCGCCGCCGGGCCCGCAGGACGATCGTGCGGTACGGCAGCTCGACGGTCTCCCGGCCGGTCAGGTCGGGGTGGGTGGCCAGCAGATCCCACAGCTCCTGGTCGATCGTCGTCCGCAGTTCGGGCGTGGCGGTGAGCCAGTACGAGCGGGTGTGCAGCATCGCGACGATCTCGTCCGGCGTGAGCGTGCTGTGGTGGGTGAACTCGCCCAGCTCGATCGGGCCGAACGCGGGGCCGAAGTCGGCGTACCTCTCGACCACGTTGCCGGCATTGTCTCCCAGGTGCGCGATCCGGCCCAGCTCGGCGACCCAGTCCACCCGATCGTCACGCATGTTCCAGATCGGGGCGAACGTCCCACCGGGCCGCAGCACCCGCGCGATCTCGGTGTGTGCCGGCTCCCGGTCGAACCAGTGGTACGCCTGCCCCACCACCACCGCGTCCGCGACTCCGTCGGGCAGGGGCACCGACTCCGCGCCGCCGGCCAGCGCCGTGAGCCCCGGGGTGGCGGCCGCCAGTTGGGCACGCATGTCGGCGTCCGGTTCCACCGGGGTCACCTCGTGGCCGAGGGCGAGCACCCCGCGGGTGAGGATGCCGGTGCCGGCGCCCAGGTCGACGACGCGGGCGGAACTCCCCACCCCGTCCAGCGCCCACCGCACGGCCGCCTCCGGATAACGGGGCCGAAACCGGTCGTAGTCCGCCGCCGCCGCGCCGAATGAGAGAGCCTGAGTGTGATCCGCCATGCCGGGCAGGTTATCCGTTAACGACCCCCTGAGCGCTTGAGTACGCTCGGGCCTGACCCCCTGTATCTCCCGTGACGAGGAAGCGTGCCGTGAGCGAGCAGAACCCCGTGCCAGTGGACCCCGCAGACGACCTTCCCGAGCAGATGAAGGTCCGCCGGGAGAAGCGGGACCGGATGCTCGCCGAGGGCGTCGAGCCCTACCCGGTCGGTTTCTCCCGCACGGCCACCCTGGCGCAGGTCCGGGAGCGCTACGCCGACCTGCCCACCGACACCGCGACCGGTGACCAGGTCGCGGTCACCGGTCGGGTGATCTTCGTGCGTAACACCGGCAAGCTCTGCTTCGCGACCCTGCGGGACGGCGACGGCACCGAGTTGCAGGCGATGCTCTCCCTGGACCGGGTCGGGCCGGAGCGGTTGGAGGCGTGGAAGCGCCTGGTCGACCTCGGTGACCACGTCGGCGTCACCGGCGAGGTGATCACCAGCCGCCGCGGTGAGCTGTCGGTGCTGGCGCAGCAGTGGGAGATGACCGCGAAGGCGCTGCGCCCGCTACCCGTGGCGCACAAGCCGCTCTCCGAGGAGGCGCGCGTCCGGCAGCGTTACGTCGACCTGATCGTCCGGCCGCAGGCACGGGAGATGGTTCGTACCCGGGCTGCCGCCGTACGCAGTCTGCGCGATTCACTGCACGGGCAGGGCTTCGTCGAGGTGGAAACGCCGATGTTGCAACTGCTGCACGGTGGTGCGGCGGCCCGACCGTTCGTGACCCACAGCAATGCGTTGAACACCGATCTGTATCTGCGAATCGCTCCGGAACTGTTTCTCAAGCGCGCCGTCGTCGGTGGCGTCGACCGCGTCTTCGAGATCAACCGCAACTTCCGTAATGAGGGTGTCGACTCTTCGCACTCACCGGAGTTCGCGATGCTGGAGACGTACCAGGCCTACGGCGACTACGACACGATGGCCGAGTTGACCCGCAATCTCGTGCAACAGGCAGCGGTCGCCGTCAGCGGCTCGACGGTGGTGACCCACGCGGACGGGCGAGAGTTCGACCTGGGCGGCGAGTGGCGATCCGTGACGCTGTTCGGTGTGCTTTCCGAAGCGCTGGGTGAGGAGGTAACGGTCCGCACCGACCGTTCCCGCCTGGTGGAGTACGCGGACAAGGTGGGATTGGCCGTGGACCCGAAGTGGGGCCCGGGCAAGTTGGCCGAGGAACTGTTCGAGGAACTGGTCGTCCCCGGCCTCGAGGCGCCGACCTTCGTGCGGGACTACCCGGAGGAGACCAGCCCGCTCACCCGCGCACACCGCACGGAGCCGGGCCTGGCCGAGAAGTGGGACCTCTACGTGCTCGGCTTCGAGCTGGGCACGGCGTACTCCGAGCTGGTCGACCCGGTCGTGCAGCGCGAGCGGCTGGTGGCCCAGGCGCAGTTGGCGGCCCGTGGCGACGACGAGGCGATGCGTCTCGACGAGGACTTTCTTCGGGCGATGGAGTATGGAATGCCGCCGGCCGGCGGTATGGGAATGGGAATCGACCGGCTGTTGATGGCCCTGACCGGGCTTGGAATTCGGGAAACGATCCTCTTCCCGTTGGTCCGCCCCGAGTAGTCTCGCCCGGCTCGCGCCGAGCCGTAACGGCATCCTATTGACGGGACGAGCAGAGTACGGGTTATTGTGCTCTCGTTAGCAGGAGCACCCTGCTCGAAAGGAATGTGGGACGTGGCCAAGCAGATCATTCACAAGCTGGTCGATGACCTGGACGGCGGGGACGCTGACGAGACCGTCAAGTTCGCCCTCGACGGCGTTCAGTACGAGATCGACCTGTCGAAGGCGAACGCCGCTAAATTGCGCGACGCTTTTGCCTCGTACGTGGGGGCCGGCACCAAGGTCGGTCGTGGTGGCGTCGTGATCGGTGGGCGTGCCGCCCGCGGTCGGGGTGGCGCGACCGCCGACCGGGAGCAGAACAAGGCGATCCGGGAGTGGGCCAAGAAGTCCGGCAAGGACATCTCGGACCGGGGTCGTATCCCCCAGGAGATCGTCGACGAGTACCACGCGAAGCGCTGATCCGTCAGCAACCAGGTGGCCACCCGCCATCGCAGGCGACACGACGCCGGGCCGGAGTACCTCTCCGGGCCGGCGTCGCCGCATCTGCGGGCCGGGCAGCAGTGGGCGGCCGGGGCAGCAGCCGGCGTCCGGCAGCAGTGTGCGGCCGGGAAGCATTCGGCACCCGGCGGCGTTGTCCACAACCAGTGGAGCAGCTATCCACATCCTGTGGACAACCTCCCCGAGGACGGGCGCGGCGTTCGTCGCGACCCCCGGTTCCGCCCTCGCTGAGCCCTCCGGGGCCTTCCCGAGGCCCGGATCGGGCACCTGTAGGGCCCGTCGGATTTCGCTCTGCGCGTAGCGACAGGACTACCGGAACACGTCCTGAGCGCGGACGGTTGTCCAAAACGACGTGGAACCGACCCAGAGCAGAGACACACGACCTCAGCTGAGTCGGTCGGCGACGATAGAGTAAGGAGGCACGGACGCCCGTCCCGGACGTTCGTGCACCGGCCCCGCCAAGATCTTGACCATCAAGGCGCACGGCACGTGAGGAGCACGAGGGCATGTTCGAGCGGTTCACCGACCGAGCGCGACGGGTTGTCGTCCTGGCCCAAGAAGAGGCCCGGATGCTCAACCACAACTACATCGGTACGGAACACATCCTGCTGGGCCTGATCCACGAAGGTGAAGGCGTCGCGGCAAAGGCCCTGGAGAGCCTCGGCATCTCCCTGGAGGGCGTCCGCCAGCAGGTCGAGGAGATCATCGGCCAGGGCCAGCAGGCGCCGAGCGGGCACATCCCGTTCACGCCGCGGGCCAAGAAGGTGCTGGAGCTGTCGCTGCGCGAGGCGCTGCAGCTCGGCCACAACTACATCGGCACCGAGCACATCCTGCTCGGGCTGATCCGTGAGGGCGAGGGCGTCGCCGCCCAGGTGCTGGTGAAGCTCGGCGCCGACCTCAACCGGGTCCGCCAGCAGGTGATCCAGCTGCTCTCCGGCTACCAGGGCAAGGAGCCCGCCGCGGCGGGTGCCGCGCCGGGTGAGGCCGCGCCGTCGACCAGCCTGGTGCTGGACCAGTTCGGCCGCAACCTGACCCAGGCCGCCCGCGAGGGCAAGCTCGACCCGGTCATCGGGCGCGAGAAGGAAATCGAGCGGGTCATGCAGGTGCTCTCCCGCCGTACCAAGAACAACCCGGTCCTGATCGGTGAGCCCGGCGTCGGTAAGACCGCCGTGGTGGAGGGGCTGTCCCAGAAGATCATCAAGGGCGAGGTGCCCGAGACTCTGAAGGACAAGCAGCTCTACACGCTCGACCTGGGCGCGCTGGTCGCGGGTTCCCGCTACCGCGGTGACTTCGAGGAGCGCCTCAAGAAGGTGCTCAAGGAGATCCGCACCCGCGGCGACATCATCCTGTTCATCGACGAGATCCACACCCTGGTGGGTGCGGGTGCCGCCGAGGGCGCGATCGACGCCGCGAGCATCCTCAAGCCGATGCTGGCCCGTGGTGAGCTGCAGACCATCGGTGCCACCACCCTCGACGAATACCGCAAGCACCTGGAGAAGGACGCCGCTCTCGAGCGCCGCTTCCAGCCGATCCAGGTGGGTGAGCCGTCGCTGGCGCACACCATCGAGATCCTCAAGGGCCTGCGCGACCGCTACGAGGCGCACCACCGGGTGAGCATCACGGACGCGGCTCTCGTCGCGGCCGCGACGCTGGCCGACAGGTACATCTCCGACCGCTTCCTGCCGGACAAGGCGATCGACCTGATCGACGAGGCCGGTGCCCGGATGCGGATCCGTCGGATGACCGCGCCGCCAGACCTGCGTGACTTCGACGAGCGCATCGCCCAGGTGCGTCGCGACAAGGAGTCCGCGATCGACGCTCAGGACTTCGAGCGCGCCGCCCAGCTGCGTGACAAGGAGAAGCAGCTCCTCGGTCAGAAGGCGCAGCGGGAGAAGGAGTGGAAGGCCGGTGACCTGGACGTCGTCAGCGAGGTCGACGACGAGCAGATCGCCGAGGTGCTCGGCAACTGGACCGGCATCCCGGTCTACAAGCTGACCGAGGAGGAGACCTCGCGCCTGCTGCGCATGGAGGACGAGCTGCACAAGCGCGTCATCGGCCAGGAGGACGCGGTCAAGGCGGTCTCGAAGGCGATCCGGCGTACCCGGGCCGGCCTGAAGGACCCGAAGCGCCCGTCGGGCTCGTTCATCTTCGCCGGCCCGTCCGGTGTCGGTAAGACCGAGCTGTCCAAGGCGCTCGCCGAGTTCCTCTTCGGCAGCGAGGACGCCCTCATCCAGCTGGACATGTCCGAGTTCCACGACCGTTACACGGTCTCCCGGCTGGTGGGTGCCCCTCCCGGCTACGTCGGCTACGACGAGGGCGGGCAGCTGACCGAGAAGGTGCGGCGTCGGCCGTTCTCGGTGGTCCTCTTCGACGAGATCGAGAAGGCCCACCCGGACGTGTTCAACACGCTCCTGCAGATCCTCGAAGACGGTCGGCTCACCGACGGTCAGGGTCGGATCGTGGACTTCAAGAACACGGTCATCATCCTGACCACCAACCTGGGCACCCGTGACGTCGCCAAGGCGGTGTCGCTCGGTTTCCAGGCCTCGGAGGACTCCGAGTCCAACTACGACCGGATGAAGCAGAAGGTCAACGACGAGCTCAAGCAGCACTTCCGGCCTGAGTTCCTCAACCGGATCGACGACACCATCGTCTTCCACCAACTGCGCCAGACCGAGATCCTCTCGATCGTGGACATCATGATCCAGCGGATCGAGGGCCAGCTGCGCAACAAGGACATGGGTCTGGAGCTGACCGACAACGCCAAGAAGTACCTGGCGGCGAAGGGCTTCGACCCGGTGCTCGGTGCCCGTCCGCTTCGTCGCACGATCCAGCGTGACATCGAGGACAACCTCTCCGAGCGGATCCTGTTCAACGAGCTGACCCCGGGTCAGATCGTCGTGGTGGACTGCGAGGGCGACCCGAACGACATCGACAAGTCCAAGCTCGTCTTCCGGGGCGCGGAGAAGCCGGTCGAGGTTCCGGACGCCGTGCCGGCCGACCTCGGTGGCACCGCCGCCGGGACCGCAGCAGCGGGCGCCGACGAGTAGCACGACCAGCAGCAAAGGCGGGGCCCCGGTGGCATGAGCCACCGGGGCCCCGCCTTTGCGCTACCCCCCCCCACAGGTCACGCCCACCTTGCCCGGCCCGCCCCGCGTTCCAGCGCGCCTGCCCCGCGCCGGCCGCACTTGCGCTCGCGCCGTATCGCCCGGGCTTTCTCCGCACGATCGCACAACATCCTGGATGTAGTGGCCTCCAACGGTGCGCGAGACCACTACATCCAGGATCGAGCACGACCTTGGGCCGGCCATCCGAGCCGCAATCTGCGGCGGGCGGCGTGCGGCGGGCGGGCCGGGCCGGGTCGAGGCGCTGCCGGGTCGAGGCGCCGGCGGGGCGGGGCGCGGGCGGGGCGGGGCGCGGGCGGGGCGGGGTGCGGGCGGGGCGGTGGCTGTGCGGGGCGGGCCGGTCAGGTGGCGAGGTCGGCGGTGGGGTGGGACGGGCCGTCGCCGACGAGGCGGAAGCTGTCGGTGCCGGCTGCTTCGACAAGTCCGTCCTGGACCAGACCGGCCAGGGCGCGGGCGCGCTGAACGTCATCGATCCAGACCTGGTCCAGCCGTTGGTGTGGGACCGGCCCGGTGGACTCCCGTAGCACCCCGAGCAGCAGGCCGCGTACCTGTCGGTCGGTGCCCGCGTACCGCTGGGTTCGGCGGGTTGGCCCGGCCGGCGCCTCCTGGCCGGCGGCCCGCCACGCGCAGATCGACTCGACCGGGCAGGCCGGGCAGCGCGGTGACCGCGCTGTGCAGATCACCGCGCCCAACTCCATGAACGCGGCGCTGGCCAGTGCCGCCGCGGCCGGTTCGGCCGGCAGTAGTTCTTCGGTGGCGACCAGGTCGGCGGGCCGGGTGACCGGTCCGGCGTCCGGCTCGCCGGCCACCGCCCGGCAGACCACGCGGCGCACGTTGGTGTCGACCACCGGGTGCCGCTGCCCGTAGGCGAAGGCGGCGACCGCCCGCGCCGTGTAGGTGCCGACGCCGGGCAGTGCGAGCAGTTGCTCCAACCGGTCCGGCACCTCGCCGCCGTGCCGGTCCACGATCGCGACGGCGCAGTCCCGCAGCCGGACCGCCCGACGGGGGTAGCCGAGGCGTCCCCACATCCGGATCGCCTCGGCCTGGGTGTCGGCCGCCAGCGCCGCCGGGTCCGGCCACCGGGCCAGCCACGCCTGCCAGGCCGGTACGACTCGGACGACGGGCGTCTGCTGGAGCATGACCTCGCTGACCAGGATGGCCCACGGGGTGACCCCGGGCTCACGCCATGGCAGCTGACGGGCGTGCTGCTGGAACCACCGGCTGACCACTGTGGCGAAATCGGGTTGAGTCATGGCGTCGTCGATGATGTCACGCGCTGCGATCCCGCTGGATGGGCGGCTCGGGCGGGGTGCCGTGGCGGGGCTGGTCCGATCGGAGAGAATGCGCGGATGAACGAGCTCGCGATCACCGTCATCGGTCGGGACCGGCCGGGCATCGTGGCCGACGTCGCCGAGGTGCTGGCCGGACTGGGCGCCAACCTCACCGACAGCACGATGACGCGGCTGCGGGGGCATTTCGCGATGACCCTCATCTGCACCGGGCCGGCCGCCGCCGAGGTGGAGGCCGCGTTGGCGCCGCTGGCCGCCGGGGGTCAACTGCTGGCGACGGTACGCGCGGTCACGCCGGACGGCGACGTGCCTCCGGTGGGTGAGCCGTACGTGATGGCGGTGCACGGTTCGGACCGGATGGGCATTGTCGCGGCGATGACGCGGGTGCTGGTCGACGCCGGAGGGAACGTCACCGACCTGAGTACGCGCTTGGCTGGTTCGCTCTACGTGGTGCTGGCCGAGGTCGAGTTGCCGGCCGGTGTGGCGGACGCGCTTGTCGACCGGCTGACCCGGACGGCTGGCGAGTTGGGCGTGGAGGTCACGCTCCGGCCGGCGGACCCGGATCTGTTGTGAGCGGCGAGGAGAACGGGCCGGATGCCGGTCTGGGCGATTGGACACCGGAGTCGCTGGCCGTGCCGGGTGAGGTGCGGCCGGTGGTGTCGGCCCCACATCCGGTGTTGAGCCGGGCTGCCGAGGTGGTCGACCCGACCGCGAAGGAGACGGTCCAGCTCGCGGCCGACCTGGTAGCGACGATGCGGGTGTCGCCGGGCTGCGTCGGGCTGGCCGCGCCGCAGATCGGGGTGGGCGCTCGCGTGTTCGCCGTCGACGTGACCGGTCACCCGAAGGCGGTCACGGTGCATGGCACGTTCGTGCTCTGCAACGCCCGCGTGGTCGAGGCGACGCGGTGGAAGCCGGGCCGGGAGGGGTGCATGTCGGTGCCGGATCTGACCGGGGACGTGAAGCGGGCCAGCCGGCTGGTGGTGGAGGGCGACCTACCGGGCACGGGCGATCTGGTCCGGCTGGTGACCGACGGGTTCGAGGCGCGGGCGTTGCAGCACGAGATCGACCACTGTGCGGGCCTGCTCTTCCTGGATCGGGTGGCCGGTGCGCACGCCGTCTACCAGCGAAAGGTCTACCTCTGATCGGCTGCCGGGCGACCCGCTTCACTGTCCTGAGTGGAGGGTGGAACGTGCGCCCGAAGGTGGCTCCGGCGCGTCGCACCGTGCTGGCGGGCGGGGCGCGACTACGGTGGGGGGCATCATGCGTCTGACGGTCGGCCCCCTGCCACCCGCTGTGTACTGGCGGCGTCGCGTCGTCGTACTCGGAGCCGGGCTTCTCTTCCTGATTGTCCTGCTTTATTCGTGCACCCACTCGGGTCGTTCCGGCGGTCGGGATCCGGCGGCGGGAGGTTCCCCGTCGGCGACGTCCGCTGCGACGTCTGATCCCGGCGGGCCGGTGCTGACACCGCAGACCGGGGGTCCGTCGCCGTCCGCGTCTGCCGACTCAGGCGCGACGAACCCGAGCCCGGCGGTCACCAGCAACGACCCTCCGCTGGGCGCGGCAGCTGGCTCGGAAGACGACGGCACCTGCACCAACGACGAGATCAGTGTCGTCTCGGTGGCCAGCCCGACAGCCGTCCAGCGAGGGGCGCTGGTCGACCTGCAGCTCAAGATCAAGAACACGTCGGACCGGACGTGCAGCCGGAACGTCGGTGCCGAGGCCCAGGAGATCTTCGTCAAATCCGGTGCGGAGAAGATCTGGTCCTCGGACACCTGCGGCAAGGCCCAGGGCTCGGACCCGCAGTCCTTCACGCCAAACTTCGAGCGTTCCTACCAGGTGGTCTGGAACGGGCGGGACACCAGCCGATGCGACGGCAGCGGGCTGGCCGCCGGGCCGTTCCCGCCCACCGGGTCGTACCAGGTGTTCGCCCGGGTCGGCACGAAGCTCAGCGCACCGACGAAGCTCACCATCACCGGCTGACCCGGCTCCAGGCGTAGCACCGAACCGGGTCAGACGTAGCGTTCCAGGATGGACGCCTCGGCGAGCCGGGACAACCCCTCACGGACGCCTCGGGCCCGGGCGTCGCCGACCCCCTCGACGGCCTGCAGATCCTCCACGGTCGCGCCCAGCAGCCGCTGGAGGCTGCCAAAGTGCACCACCAGACGGTCGACCACCGCCACCGGCAGCCGGGGCACCTTGGCCAGCAGTCGGAAGCCCCGTGGGCTGACTGCGGCGTCCAGAGCGTCGGACGCGGCCGGGTAGCCGATCGCCTTGGCCACCGACACCAGGTCGATCAACTCGGTCGCGCCGAGCAGGTCCAGCTCGACAAGTGCCTCGTCCAGGGTGCGCGACTTGCGGCCGACCGGGAGGTAGTCCCGGATGACCAGCGTCCGGTCGGCGTCCACGCCGGCCATCAGCTCGTCGAGCTGAAGGGCGAGCAGACGGCCGTCGGTGCCCAGCTCCACCACGTAACCGGCGATCTCGTCGGCGATCCGGCGAACCATCTCCAGTCGCTGCACCACGGCCACCGCGTCCCGGACGGTGACCAGATCCTCGATCTCCAGTGCGGAGAGCGTGCCGGAGACCTCGTCCAGCCGGAGCTTGTAGCGCTCCAGGGTGGCGAGGGCCTGGTTGGCCCGGGAGAGGATGGCCGCCGAGTCGTCCAGCACGTGCCGCTGCCCGTTGACGTAGAGGCTGATGATCCGCATGGACTGGCTGACCGAGATGACCGGGTAGCCAGTCTGCCGGGCCACCCGCTCAGCGGTGCGGTGCCGGGTGCCGGACTCCTCCGTCGGGATGGACGGGTCGGGCATCAGGTGCACGGCTGCCCGGACGATCCGGGTGCCGTCGCTGGAGAGCACGACAGCGCCGTCCATCTTGCACAGCTCGCGGACCCGGGTCGCGGAGAACTCCACGTCCAGTGGGAAGCCGCCGGTGCACAGACCCTCGACGACCTTGTCGTAGCCGAGCACGATCAGCGCACCGGTGCGACCGCGCAGGATGCGCTCCAGGCCGTCGCGCAACGCCGTGCCCGGAGCCATCAGGGCGAGGTTGGCCCGCAACGGGTCCCCGGCACTCCCGGCGGCGCCTGCGGTCACGCTCACGCTGATCGGGCGGGCGGGCGAGCCCACGGCGCCGGTGCGGGCCTGAGGCGGCGCGCCGGCTGGCTTGGTGGTATCGCGGTCGATCGGCACGGGCACAGTCTACGGACTGCCGTGCGGTGGGTGCTGTCGTGGTTACTGTGATGTGTCACGATGCGGCCCTTCCACCCAGTTTCCCCCTTGCGACGCGCTGTCCGGTATCGCCACCCTCGTCGGCACGGTGGGTCACTCGGCGGACGCGCGGGCCGCATGATGCAGCGCCGAGCGGACGTCCGTGACCTCGGTCACCCGCATCTGCTCGGGGCCGGCGCCGGTGCTGGTCGGGCCGCAACCGGGCGGCACCAGGGCCACCTTGAACCCCAGCCGGGCCGCCTCGGCCAGCCGACGTGGCACCGCCCCGACCCGGCGCACCTCACCGGTCAGCCCCACCTCACCGATCGCCACCAGGTGCGGAGCGATGGCCAGGTTGAGCCCTCCGGAGGCGACCGCCAACGCGACCGCCAGGTCGGCGGCCGGCTCCACCACCCGGATGCCGCCCACGGTGGCGGCGAAGACCTCCCGGTCGTGCAGCGTCAGCCGCTCGGTGCGCCGTTGCAGCACCGCGAGCACCATCGCCAGCCGTGCCGAGTCGAGGCCGGAGACGGTGCGTCGGGGTGACCCGGCCACCGTCGCGCCGATCAGGGCCTGCACCTCGGTGACCAAAGCTCGCCGCCCCTCCATCGCCACTGTCACGCAGGTGCCCGGAACCGGCTCCGCGTAGCGGGTCAGGAACAGCCCGGACGGGTCGGCCAGACTGCTGATGCCGCCCTCGTGCATCTCGAAGCAGCCGACCTCGTCGGCCGCCCCGAACCGGTTCTTCACGCCGCGCACCAGGCGCAGCGACGAGTGCTTGTCGCCCTCGAAGTGCAGCACCACGTCGACCAGGTGCTCCAGCACCCGAGGCCCGGCCACCTGGCCGTCCTTGGTGACGTGCCCGACCAGCACGGTGGCGATGCCCCGCTCCTTGGCGACCGAGACCAGCGCGGCGGTGACCGCGCGCACCTGGGTCACCCCGCCGGGCACCCCCTCGGTGCCGGTCGTCGAGATGGTCTGCACCGAGTCGAGCACCAGCAGGCCCGGCTTGACCGCGTCGAGGTGACCGAGCACCGAGGCCAGGTCACTCTCCGCGGCGAGATAGAGCTGGTCGTGCAGAGTGCCCATCCGCTCGGCGCGCAGGCGCACCTGGCTGACCGACTCTTCTCCGCTGACCACCAGCGAGGGGCTGCCGGCGCCGACCGCCCACTGCTGGGCCACGTCCAGCAGCAGTGTCGACTTGCCCACGCCGGGCTCGCCTGCGAGCAGCACCACGGCACCGGGGACCAGGCCACCGCCGAGCACCCGGTCGAGCTCGCTCAACCCGGTGGGGCGGGCCCGGGCAGGTGCGGCGCTGATGGTGGCGATCGGGCGGGCCGGCTCGGACGGCATCCGGGAACTGACCACCCGGCCGGAGACGGTCGGGCCGGTGACCGTGCTCTCGACCACCGAACCCCACTCGCCGCACTCCGGACAACGCCCCACCCACTTGGGCGGCTGGTGCCCGCAGGCGTCGCACTCGTAGGCCGGACGTGGCTCGCGGGCGCTGGACCGGCCACGGGCGGCGCCGGCCGTGCCGCCACGCGGAGGGGTTGATCGGGAGGTGGTCACATCAGGACGCTAGCCCTCGCGTACGACGAAAACACCCCGGCGTGGTGGTCACCACGCCGGGGTGTTCGTCGATGTGACGGTCGGGTCACTCGTGGGTCGTGCCGCCCTCGTTGCCCTCGTAACCACCCTCACGCTCGATGATCGGCGAGGGGGGTGCGGCCGGGGTGAGCGGCACCGCGATCGGCGCCTGGCCGGTGACCGTGTTGCCGTTGCCGAAGTCGAAGGTCACGACGACGTTCTGGCCGGAGCGCAGTGCCTCGGTCAGGCCGATCAGCCGGAGCTGCGTGGTGGCCTCGGAGTTGAACTGGACGTAGCTCAGCGGTGCCAACTCGATCCGGGCCGGCTGACCCGGCGCGGACGGGCTGGCCGAACCCGACGCCCGCGCCGACTCCGGGGCGGACGGGGTGGCCGAGGACGACCCGGTCTCGGACGGCGTCACCGTCGGGCTCGGCGAGCCGGACGTCGAGCCCGACGGGCTGGCCGAACCGGACGGCGACGGGCTCATCGAGGCGGACTCGGAGGCCGACGGCGACGGGCTCGCCGAGCCGCCGCTGATCACCACCTCACGGGCGCTCTCGCTGGTGATGGTGACCGTCACCGTCTCCTTGGAGTCGTTGTAGATCACCGCGCTCAGCCCCGCGTCCTGGCCGGCCTGGTAACCCTCGGTGCCCGGGTAGTCCACCTGCAGGCCACGGACCGAGAAGGAACCGTTGTCGGTGGTGAGGTTGACGCCCTGGACCGACGGCTCCTTCAACGCCGTCTCGGCGATCTGACCGGTGCCGCATCCCGAGGCCAGCAGGCTGGCCGCCGCAATCCCGGACAGCAACAGGGCCGCCCGCCGGGATCCCCTGATCGAGCGCGTCACGTCGGTCCTCCTCGTCACAATCCCCACCCGGCCGCACGCCGGGCACGGTGGCCATACCCGCGCAGACCGCGCTCCAGGGTAGTTGGAGCTGATCGAGGCCCGCACACGGACCCGGCATTGCCACCTGCTCGGGTGCCGCTCACACCACCCGACCGCTCGCCACCAGCAGCACCACGTCGATCAGGGCCACCAACAGCACCGCTCGGAAGGCCGAAACCGGCCGCCGGCCGGCCCGGACCGCCGAGCGACCGGCGTACCAGCTCAGCGGTGGCACCACCGCGGCCGTCCCGACCGCTGCCAGACCGATCGCCGACGGCGGTCCGGGTGGTCCGAGGACCAGCGCCGCGGTCGCCGCGAGGAGCAGGCCGGCCGCCGCGGCCCGGCTGCCGGCGGCGCCCAGCCGGTGGGGCAGGCCGCGCACCCCGGTCCGGGCGTCGTCGGCCAGGTCGGGGAGCACGTTGGCAAAGTGCGCGCCGGCGCCCAGGCACGCCGCCGCGACCACCAGCCAGGCCGGCGGGGTCGGCTGACCGGGCAGCGCCAGCACCACGAAGGCGGGCAGCGCGCCGAAGGAGACGGCGTAGGGCAGCACCGAGAACACGGTGGCCTTCAGCGGCCAGTCGTAGAGCAGCGCGGAGACCAGGGCGACGGTGAGCCAGAACGCCGCCGTCGGGTTCGTGGTCAACGCGAACAACGGGCAGGCCACCGCGGCCACCGCCGCAGCCCAGGCCGTGGTGCGCCGGCCGACCGCGCCGGCGGCCACCGGTTTGTCGGTACGCCCCACAGTGGCGTCCCGCTCGGCGTCCAGTGCGTCGTTGGTCCATCCGACGGCGAGCTGGCTGGCCAGCACGGCGAGCACGACGGAGACGATTCCGACCGGCCGATGGCCCACCCCCCACGCCAGCAGGCCGGAGACCGCGGTCACCGCTGCGGCCGGTTCCGGATGGCTCGCTCTGACCAGCCCTAACACCCTCGACGACATAAGGGAAGTCTGGTCGTTACCGAGCAGTCGTGCCACGCTCGGTTCCATGCGAGACGTGGCTGCGGCCGCGGCGTCCACCGGCCCCCGGGTGCTGCCGCGTAACGATCCGCGCCAGTACGACGACCTGGCCGGTGAGTGGTGGCGGCCCGATGGCGCGTTCGCGATGCTGCACTGGCTGGCCGAGGCCCGCGCGGCGCTGGTGCCACCGGCCACCCACCCGGGCGCGGTGCTGGTCGATCTGGGCTGCGGCGCCGGTCTGCTCGCGCCGCACCTGTCCGGCAAGGGCTACCACCACATCGGGGTCGATCTGACCCGTTCGGCGTTGGTCCAGGCGGCCGAGCACGGGGTACGGGTGGTCCAGGGCGACGCCACAGCGGTCCCGCTGCCGAGCGGTTGCGCCGACGTGGTCTCCGCGGGTGAGTTGCTGGAGCACGTGCCGGACTGGCCGCGTGTGGTGGCCGAGGCGTGCCGGTTGCTGCGTCCGGGCGGCCTGCTGGTGTTGGACACCCTGAACGACACGGCGCTGGCGCGGCTCGTCGCGGTGCGGATCGCCGAGCGGCTGCCGACGGTGCCGCGTGGCATCCACGATCCTCGGTTGTTCGTGGACGCTCAGGCTCTGGTGGCGGAGTGTGCCCGGCACGGTGTCGACCTGCGGCTGCGGGGCATCCGTCCGCAGGTCGGCGGCCTGCTCGCCTGGCTGCTGCGCCGCGCCCGGGCGACCCGTGCGTCCGGCGTGGCCGCTGCCGGCCGGGTGCCGCGAATCGTGCCGACCCGGTCCACCGCCGTTCTCTACCAGGGCCGGGGGGTCCGCAAAGGATAGTCGGGCCGTGGCGGGGTATGGGACGCCGAGGAGGAGACGATATGACGGTTCAGGCGCTTGAGGCAGCCCGCCGGTTGGCGCCGCGGTTCGCCGCGCGGGCGGCGGAGCACGACCGGGACGGTTCCTTCCCCGCCGAGGACTTCCGTGACCTGCGGGAGGCTGGCCTGTTCGGGCTGATGGTGCCCCGGGCGCTGGGCGGTCTGGGGGCGAGCTTCGCCGAGTACGCCGCGGTGGCAACCGAGCTTGCCCGGGGCAACGGTGCGACCGCCCTGGTGTTCAACATGCACGCCTCGGTGACCGGTGCCCTGGGCGCGGTGACCGAGGAGTTGGCCGAGGCGCTCGGTGTGCCGGACGAGGCGCTGGCCGCCCGGGACCGGCTGCTGACCGCCGCGGCGGAGGGCTCCTGGTACGCGGTCGCGATGAGCGAGCGGGGCGCGGGTGCCCGGCTGTCCCAGCTCACCACGGCGTACGAGGCGACCGCCGGAGGCTGGCACCTCAAGGGCAGCAAGACCTTCTGCTCCGGGGCCGGGCACGCCGACGGCTACCTGGTGGCGGCGCGCAGTGCGGCCGACCAGTCGGTGGTGTCGCAGTTCCTGGTGCCGGCCGGTGCCGGGCTGACAGTGGAGCCGACGTGGGACTCGCTGGGCATGCGCGCGACCTCGTCGCACGACCTGCACCTGGACGTCACGGTGCCGGCGGACCGGCTGCTCGGCGGTGTGGAGGGGCTGGCGTTGGTGGTCGCCCAGCTGATGCCGCACTGGTTGGTGGCCAGTTACGCGGCCGTCTACGTGGGAGTGGCCCGGGCGGCCGTCGACGCGGCGGCCGAGCATCTCAACGCTCGTAACCTCGCCGGTCTGCCGGCGGTGCGGGCCCGCCTGGGCCGGGCGGACGCGGCCACGGCCGCGGCGCAGTTGGTGGTCGCCGAGGCGGCCCGCCGGGTGGACGAGGCGCCGGGCGACGAGGAGACCAACCGCTGGGTGTGGCGGGCGAAGCTGCTCGCCGGGACCACCGCCGCCGAGGTGGCGGCGTCGGTGTTGGAGGCGGCGGGCACCTCGGCCACCCGCCGGGGCCATCCGTTGGAGCGGCTCTACCGGGATGCCCGTTGCGGCTCGCTGCACCCGGCCACGTCGGACGTCTGCGCCGACTGGCTGGGCATCGCCGCGTTGGGCGGCGACCCGGACCGCGACGGATCGGCACCACGTTGGTGAGGCGGCCGGGTGCGACCCGTGCGGAGGAGGAAAGGCCAGTCGAGGTGGCTGGTGGGACGACCAGGGGGAGGACAGCATCTGACGAGAGGTGGGGATCGTGTCCGTACCAGTGATCGCGGGGCTCGGGACTGCGCAGCCGCCGTCCGCTCTGCAAGACGAGTTGTGGGAGGGCTTCTTCTCCCGGCACTTCTCCGGCACCACCCGGTCGTTGGCCCAGCGCATCTTCGCCAATTCCGGGGTGACCCGGCGGCAGGCCGCGGTCAACCCGCTGCTGGAGGACGTGTCGGACTGGCCGACCGAGCGCCGGATGCGTCGCTACCAGGTCGAGGCTCTGCCGCTCGGCAAGGAGGCGGTGGGCCGCGCGTTGACAGCGGCCGGGCTGGGCGCCGGTGACATCGGCTTGTTCATCGTCTGTTCCTGCACGGGGTACGCCACGCCCGGGCTGGACATCCTGCTCGCCCGGGACCTCGGCATGGCCGCGGACACCCAGCGGATGTTCGTGGGCCACATGGGGTGTTACGCGGCGTTGCCGGGGCTCGGCGCGGCGAGCGACTTCGTCACCGCCCGGGGGCGGCCGGCGCTGCTGCTCTGCGCGGAGCTGACCAGCCTGCACATCCAACCGTCCAGCGCCAGAGTGGACACCCAGCAGATCGTCTCGCACGCGCTCTTCTCGGACGCGGCGGTCGCCGCCGTGGTCGTCCCGGGCGGCCGGGGGTACGCGTTGCGCGAGGTCACGTCCGTCACCGACACCTCGACGGCCGACCACATGACCTGGGATGTCACCGACGCGGGGTTCCGGATGGGGTTGTCGCCGAAGGTGCCGCAGGTGCTGTCCAGGCACGTCCGCAAGCTGGTCGACGACCTGCTGGCACGGCACGGTGTCACAAGCTCCGACGTGGACGGTTGGGCGGTGCACCCGGGTGGGCCACGGATCCTCAACGTGGTCGAGCGGGAGTTGGCGTTGCCCCCGGACGGGCTGGCGGCGTCCCGGGCGACGCTGGACGAGCACGGCAACTGCTCGTCGCCGACGGTGTTGCTGATCCTGGATCGGCTGGGTCGTGCGACGCCGGCCGCTCGACGCATCGTCATGCTGGCGTTCGGCCCCGGCCTCACCCTGTACGCCGCCCTGCTGGATCGACAGGACTGATCGTCTGCGGCCCGGCCGGTACGCTCGGCGGATGCGGGCGACGACGGACGACCGGCTGCGCTCGGCGGTGCTGGTGGGCGCAGCGGTGGCCGTGTTGGCTGCCGGTGGCGGGTGGTGGCGTGCCACCGCGCCCGCCTCGACGGCCGGGTCGGCTGGTCCTTCGACGGTCGCGCCGACGGTCGGACCGAGCCTGGGCACCGCGCTGGACCGCGCCCTTGCCACCCGGGTAGTGCCCGGTGAGCGGTTGACGGTGCGGGTGGACGAGGCGGGCGAGGTCGTCAGCGTGCCGGGTGGCTTGTGGGCGGAGATCGACCCGGAGACGGGCATGATCGCCGACATCGTGGGCGATCCCGCTACCCTCGTCTTCCAGGGCGGCCTGCTCCCGTTCCGGGAGACGGTCTGGCGGGAGCGGGTGGCACTCGGCCCGGGGGAGAGCGTCGTCCGGCAGTCGGCGGGGAGCAGCGCCGGTCTCCTGCTGCAGTACCAGTGCACCAGGCCGGGCGGCCTGACGGTGACGATCGTCGGTGCCGGTCTGGCCGGGCCCTCCGAGATCGACTGCGACGGCACGGTCGTCAGCGCCAGGGTGCTGTCACGCGGCCGGCCGTTCCGGGTGTCGCTGTCGGCCACGGGGGAGCGGGAGATCGACGTCGAGGCCCAGCTCGTCGAGCTACCCCGGTAGACCCCCGCCGCCGAGCGGCGCTCAGGCACCGAGGGCGCTCAGGTCACCTCGGTACGCGTCGACCGGCCCCAGGTCGGGCAGCACCCGGGTGACGGTGCCGGTGCGGTCGACCAGCAGGGCTGTCGCGACGCCGGGACGGGCCGGTTGACCCAGGAACGAGCGCAACCCTCCGGCTGGATCGGCCAGCGCGCGGACCTGCCGCTGGTTGGTCGGGGTAGCGGGTACCGTCCGGCCGCCGGTGACGGTGACCACGGAGACCCCGACGGGCGCGGCGGCCAGGGCGTCGCCCACCCGGTCGGGGCAGGGGCAGCCGTCCAGCAGGATGATCATGGCGGGGAGCAGGCCGCGCAGCGGTACTGGTGCCTGACCCGCGTCGACCAGGTCGAGTGCGGGCAGTGCCCGCCCGGTGAGGGTCGCGGGCGGGGAGTAGGGCGCCGGGGTCGGGCGCTCGGTGCGGCTGGCTCGCGGCCAGGTGACCACGAGCAGGCCGGCAAGCGTGGTGAGGACCGCCACCAGCAGGACCAGAAGCGGCAGACCCAGGGCCCGGTGGCTGCCGGGCAGGCCGGTGGCCCTGCGCAGCTCGTGGCGGATCTGGGCGGCCTCGGCGGCGAGTGCGGAGGCGTCGTCGGGGACCACGACGCGGCCCCACTCGGGTGGCAGGCCGGGCAGCCCGTCGGCCGGCCCGTGGCCCTCAGCATCCGGCTTGCCCATCGGACCTCCTGGAAGGGTCTCGAGAGCGGAGTGCGGCTCGGTCTCCAGGGTCGCGCACCAGGGGCTCCTCCCGCTACACCTGGGCGCGGTCCGGTCGGCCGGGCTACCATAGGAGGAGCGCATAGCCCTTGATCTCGACGTTCTGTTCACCCGTGCCGGGCAGTCATCCGCACGTTACGGAGCGTGTTCGAACCATTGGTTTGACCGCCTGTCAAGCTGAAGCAAGACCTCTCACAGGGCCCCTGAGCTGCGCCAACGGTCAGGACATCGGTGAGACATCGGTGCCTGACCGTGTTACCCTAGACACAGCGAAAGGGGTTTCGAACCTATGGTTTTCAGTGTCGGCGAGACCGTTGTCTACCCCCACCACGGGGCCGCACTCATCGAGGCAATCGAGACTCGGGTCATCAAGGGCGAGCCTAAGCAATACCTCGTCCTGAGGGTCGCGCAGGGTGACCTGACGGTCCGGGTGCCGGCCGAGAACGCCGAGATCGTGGGCGTTCGAGAGGTGGTCGGCGAAGAAGGCCTCGGTAAGGTCTTCGACGTTCTGCGGGCTCCGCACACCGAGGAGCCGACCAACTGGTCGCGGCGTTACAAGGCAAACCTGGAAAAGCTGGCCTCCGGCAACCCGCTGAAGGTCGCCGAGGTCGTGCGTGACCTGTGGCGCCGGGAGCGGGAGCGGGGCCTGTCCGCGGGCGAGAAGCGGATGCTCGCCAAGGCCCGCGACATTCTCGTCGGCGAGGTCGCGCTGGCTGAGAAGAGCACCAAGGACGAGGCGGAGACGCTGCTCGACAAGGTCCTCACCGAGGCCTAGTCCGCACAGCATCATCGTTCCGCTTCGTAGTGAAGAAACTACCGAGGACCGCGACGTGACCGCGCAGCTCAATCCGCGCGGTGACGTCGCGGTCCTCGTGCCTGCAGCGGGTGCTGGAGTACGTCTGGGCCCCGGCCGGCCCAAGGCGCTGCGCCTGCTCGCCGGCGAGCCGCTCCTGGTGCACGCCGTGCGCCGGCTGGCCGCCGCACCGTCGGTGCACACGATAGTGGTGGCCGCGCCGGTCGCCGACGTGGCTGCCGTTCGTGAGTTGCTGGCCCCGGTGGCGCCGGTGATCGTTGTTCCGGGCGGCGCGGAACGGCAGGCTTCGGTCGCCGCCGCGCTGGCCGCGGTGCCCGCCGGGCCGTCGATCATCCTGGTGCACGACGCCGCTCGTGCGCTCACCCCGTCCGAGCTGGTCGAATCGGTGGCGGCGGCGGTCCGTGACGGGCGGGACGCGGTGATCCCGGTCCTGCCGGTCGTGGACACGATCAAGGAGGTCGGTGCCGGCGAGGTGGTGCTCGGCACCGTCGACCGTTCCGCCCTGCGCGCCGTGCAGACCCCGCAGGGTTTCCGTCGTGCCGTGCTCAGCGCCGCGCACGCCGCAGCCGGTGACTCCCTCACCGACGACGCCGGGCTGGTCGAGAAGCAGGGCGTCGCGGTGAGCTGCGTGCCGGGCTCGGAGTACGCGGTGAAGATCACCCGACCGTTCGACCTGGCTCTGGCGGAGCATCTGCTCGCCACCGGTGGTTGACGCGTACGCTCTGATCATGATCGTTCCCAGGGTGGCCATCGGCACCGACGTGCACGCGTTCGAGCCCGGCCGCCCCTGTTGGGTGGCCGGGCTGTTCTGGCCCGACCAGGACGGCCTCGCCGGCCACTCGGACGCCGACGTCGTCGCACACGCGGCCTGCAACGCGCTGCTCTCCGCCGCCGGCCTCGGTGATCTCGGTGCCGTCTTCGGGGTGGGTGAGCCGGAGTGGGCCGGCGCGTCCGGCGTGGCGCTGCTGGCCGAGACGGCCCGTCGGGTGCGGGCCGTCGGCCTGGAGATCGGCAACGTGTCCGTGCAGGTCGTCGGCAACCGCCCCAAGATCGGCCGACGCCGTGCGGAGGCGCAGCAGGTGCTCTCCTCCGCGGTCGGCGCACCGGTCACGCTGTCCGCCGCGACCACCGACGGGCTCGGCTTTCCCGGGCGCGAAGAGGGGCTGGCCGGCATCGCGGTGGCTCTGGTGTACGACGCTCCGGCCGCCTAGGCTCGCCGCGATGTCCACCGACCCCGCCCCCGACCGGTCCGCCGCCGACGGCTACGTCCAGCGCGCCCAACTGCTCGCCGAACTCGGCCGTCACGACGAGGCGGCCGGCGAGTTGACCTACGGGCTGGCGCTACAGCCGGACGATGTCGACGCCCTCACCCTGCTGGCCCGGGTGCACCTGGCCGCCCACCGCCCGACCGAGGCGCTCAAGGCGGCGGACTCGGCCGTGGTGGCCGCGCCGGAGGCCCTGCCGCCGCTGGTCGTCCGGGCCATGGCGTTGGCCGACCTGGAGCGCTACTCGGAGTCGGCGGCCACCGCCGATCGGATCCTCGCCCTCGGCCCGGCCGACGCGTACGCCCAGCGCAGCGCCGCGGCGATCCTGGCCGACTCCCGCAACGGGCAGCCGGCGCTCAACGCGGCCTGGCGCGGGGTCGAACTGGCCCCGGAGGAGCCGCAGGCGCATTTGGTGCTCAGTCTGGTCGCCGCCCGGCTGGACCTCTTCGACCTGGCCGAGCGGGCGTACCGGGAGGCGTTGCGGCTCGATCCGCGCATCGCCGAGGCCGGTCACGACGTCGGTGTCATGCGACTGGAGCAGCGCCGCTGGTCGGAGGCGCTGGAACATGTGGCCGAGGCGGTGACGACCAGTCCGAGCCGGATCGACTCGCCGCGGACCCTCGCGTACGGCCTGCACCGCCTGGTGCTCTACGGCGCGGGTTGGTCGCTGGTGGCGGCGGTGCTGGTCGCGGTCGCGGCTGCGGCGAACGACGGGTTCTCCCGGGTCCTGGCGGTGCTCGCCGCGCTCACCGGTGGGATCGTGGTCTGGCAGCTCGCGGCCCGGCTCCCCGGGCTTACCCGGACCGTCCTGCCCGCCATGTTGCACTCGGACCGGGCGATGGCCCTGGCGGTCTACGCCGTGGCTGCCGCGCCGCTGCTGCTGCTGGTGTACGCAGTGGTCGGCTCCCCGTGGCCGCTGGTGCTGGCCATCGCCGCCACGGCGGTAGCCGAGCTGGCCGTCTTCACCAGAACCGCGATCCGCTAACCCAACCTCCGGCGACACCACGAAAGATCACCAGCGTCGCCTAGCTCGACCACGTCAGGGTTTCGCCGGAGCCCGACCCGCGTCGGGATCAAGCCTGACCGCCCAGAGCGGGTCGGGCTCCGGCGAAACCCCGAGGCCGACTACACAGAACGCGCCCACGTCCAGGCGTACCCCTCGTCCTCGCAGGCGTTGGCGGCGTCGCAGAGGTCCAGGGGGCGGAAGGTGTCGACCATGACGGCCAGCTCGTCGAAGTAGTCCGCACCGATGGAACGCTCGGCCGCACCCGGCTGGGGGCCGTGGGTGAAACCGGACGGGTGCAGCGAGATCGAGCCCTGTTCGATGCCGGAGCCGCGCCGGGCCTCGTAGTTGCCGCCGGTGTAGAAGAGCATCTCGTCGGAGTCGACGTTGTGGTGGTTGTACGGCACCGGGATCGCGTCCGGGTGGTAGTCGACCTTGCGGGGCACGAACGAGCAGATGACGAAGTTGGGCCCCTGGAAGGTCTGGTGCACCGGTGGGGGCTGGTGGATGCGGCCGGTGATCGGCTCGAAGTCGTGGATGGAGAACGCCCACGGGTAGAGGTGCCCGTCCCAGCCGACGACGTCGAACGGGTGCTTGGCGTAGACGTAGCGGGTCCAACCGCGGCGGTGGCGGACCAGCACCTCGACCTCCTCGTCGTCGACGAGCAGCGGGGTGTCCGGGCCGCGGACGTCGCGTTCGCAGTAGGGCGAGTGCTCCAGGAACTGACCGCGTACGGAGAGGTAGCGCTTGGGTGGGCCGATGTGCCCGGACGCCTCGACGGTGAGCAGGCGGACGGGCTGGTCTCCGGTGGGCACCAGCCGGTGGATGGTCGAGGTGGGGACGATGACGTAGTCGCCGGCGACCGCGTCCAGCACTCCGAAGGGAGACTCGACCCGCAAGGTGCCCGACTCGACGTAGAGGCAGTGGTCGCCGGTGGCGTCACGGAACAGCGGTGAGGGCCGGTCGGCGAGCACGTACCCGATGCGGACGTCGTCGTTGGCGAGCAGGTACTGCCGGCCGAGGACGGGGTCGGCGCCGCCGGTGTCCAGCTTGTGGGTGCGCAGGTGGCGGGGTTTGAGCGGCAGGTTCGGCGCTCGGGTGAACGTGGGTGGGGTGAACTCGTCGGCGGCCAGGATCGCGGTGGGCGCGTGCCGGTGGTAGAGCAGGGACGAGTCGGAGGAGAAGCCCTCCTGGCCCATCAGCTCCTCGGCGTAGAGCGTGCCGTCGGGCTGACGGAACTGGGTGTGGCGCTTGCGCGGCACGTCGCCGACGCTGCGGTAGTACGGCATCTCGCCCTCCCGATATGTTCCGTTCACCGATCAACCGCGTCCGATAATCGGACACTGTTGTCCGTTCCTCGTAGCGTCCCGTACATTCTTGTTCCGTGTCAACGCAGGTGCCCGCACTCCTCGACGGCCTGGTGGACGACGCCGCCGTCTTCCCGCCGGGCAGCGCCACGCTCCCCGACGCGCTCGCCGCTCACCGTCGGCACCGCACCGCCTGGTACGCCGACCTGGTCGGCCCGCTGCTCATCCCCGCCTCGACCGTCGCGGCGGGAGAACTGGGCGGTCTCGTCGACCTGGGCGAGGGTCTGGTGATCGGGTTGATCGGTGACACCGGCATCGCCCGCCTGCCGTTCGCGCTGTCGTTCCTGGCACCCGGCGGTGTGACCGCCCGCCAGGTCGAGGTGGCGGTCGCCAAACGCGGTGAGGACCCGCTGCCCGGCATCGCCGAACTGCTGCGGCGCACCGATGCGATGCCCGGCGTCGAGGCCGTCTACGCCGAGCTGCCGCTGACCTTCGGGCTGATGGGCGCGCTGGACGCGCTCGCCGCCGCCCGCGCCGACGGGATGCCGATCGCCGCCAAGTTCCGCACCGGTGGCCTGGCTGCCGAACTCTTCCCCACGCCGGCCGAGCTGGCCGCCGTGATCTGCGCCTGCCGCGACCGGAGCCTGCCGTTCAAACTCACCGCAGGCCTGCACCAGGCGATCCGGCACCTGGACCCGGAGACCGGCTTCACCCACCACGGCTACGCCAACGTGCTGGCCGCCACCCTGGCGGCCGCCGACGGTGACCGGGTGGAGACGGTCGCCGAGCTGCTGACCGTTCTCGACCCGCGCCCCCTGCTGGAGCGCGCGAGCGCGCGGCTGGACGCGCCGCGGCCACTGTGGGTCGGCTTCGGCTCGTGCAGCATCCTGGAACCACTGACCGATCTGATCCGGCTTGGGCTGGTGAACGGGGGCTACGACGCATGACCTGGGTGACCGGTGCCGACGGGTCGCCGTACGGGGTGACGAACCTGCCGTACGGGGTGTTCCGGACCGACGGGGGGCAGCCACGGATCGGCGTACGGATCGGGTCGTGGGTGTTCGACCTGGCCGCGGCGGAGGCCGCCGACCTGGTGCTGGCCGCCGGCGCGTTGTGCCGGTCCACCCTCAACGACTTCATGGCGCTGGGTCGTCCGCAGTGGACGGCGGTACGGCAGCGGATCACCGAACTGCTGACCGACCCGGCGCACCGGGCCGCGGTGGAGCCGTTGCTGGTGCCCCTGGACGACGTGGAGCTGCTGCTCCCGATCGAGGTGGCCGACTACGTCGACTTCTACTCGTCCGAGCACCACGCCTCGAACGTCGGGCAGATCTTCCGCCCCGGTCAGCCGCCGCTGCTGCCGAACTGGAAGCACCTGCCGATCGGCTACCACGGACGGGCCGGCACGGTGGTCGTCTCCGGCACGCCGGTGATCCGACCGACCGGGCAGCGCCCCTCCGCCGACGGCCCGGTCACCGGTCCTTCGGTACGTCTCGACATCGAGGCCGAGGTGGGCTTCGTGGTGGGCGTACCCAGCCCGTTGGGTCAGCGGGTCGCGGTGGACGACTTCGCCGACCACGTCTTCGGTGTGGTGCTGGTCAACGACTGGTCGGCTCGGGACATCCAGGCCTGGGAGTACCAGCCGCTCGGGCCGTTCCTCGGCAAGTCCTTCGCCACCTCGGTGTCGGCCTGGGTGACGCCGCTGGACGCGCTCGGCGACGCCTTCGTGCCCGCCCCTGACCAGGACCCGCCGGTGGTCGACTACCTGCGGGACGTGCCGCACCTGGGCCTGGACCTCCGACTCGTGGTCCAGTGGAACGGCGAGCAGGTCAGCGAGCCGCCGTTCGCCACCATGTACTGGACTCCGGCACAGCAGTTGGCGCACCTCACCGTCAACGGCGCGTCGCTGCGCACCGGCGACCTGTACGCCTCCGGCACCGTCTCCGGCCCGGACCGGTCGCAGGTCGGCTCGTTCCTGGAGCTGACCTGGGGCGGGGCAGAGCCGGTCAAGGTGGGCGACGAGACCCGCACCTTCCTGGCCGACGGCGACACGGTGACCATCACCGCCACCGCGCCCGGCCCGGACGGCACCACCATCGCCCTCGGCGAGGTCACCGGCACGGTTCGTCCGGCCAACTGAGCGGACGAATTCCAACCGTCTCGTGCACGGGACTGGTTATCGCACAGCTCGTGCGATAACCAGCCCTGGTTGATCCGTTGATCGTCCGGATCCCGTTGCCTCGCCGCGCGGCCCGGGCCGGGCGCTGCCCGGCTGTCAGCGGTGGGGCATCCATCGCACACGGAGGTAACGACGATGCACGATCTTGCGGGCGCGATCTGGCGCACCAGTAGCCGTTCCAACGACCAGGGGCTCTGCGTGGAAGTGGCGGACAACCTGGTCGATGTCCACGGTCTGGTCGCGGTCCGCGACTCCAAGGACCAGGCCGGCCCCACACTCGCGGTCAGCCCGCCGGGGTGGACAGCCTTCATCGGCGCGATCCGAGCCGGTCGCTTCGAACGCTGACGAAAGCCTCGGCACCGGTCGACGACGCCCGGTGCCGAGTAACCGTCCAAACGGACAGAGTGGCCTCCGGGTGGTGGGAATTCCGTCCCGGAGGCCCCGTCCGGCCCTCACTCCGCGTACCGTCGGGGACACGGGAGGGCGGCATGTCGACGGTGGCGGTTACCGGAATCATCGAGGCGCACGCGGCCGATGTCTGGCGTCTCCTGACCGACCTGCCCGGCCGTGCGGCCCGGCTGACCGCGGCCGGTCCGATCAAGGTGCTCACCCCGGGCCCGTTCGGTCCGGGCACCTCCTGGCGTGAGGAGCGCGCCCAGCCGGACGGTGGCACGCTGACCGAGGAGTTCCTGGTAGTGGAGGCCATCGCTCCGCAGCGACTGGTGCTCTGTTCCTCCGGTGCCGGCGTCGACTACCGCATCACCTGGAGCCTGCGACCGGTCCGTCGCCGCCGTCGAGGATGCACGGCGGTCACCGTCACCCAGGAGGCGGTGCCGATGGACCCGTACGGCCGGGTGGTGGCTCTGTTGCTCGGCGGCCTCGCCGCGCGGGCGGTGGAGGTGGCGCTCCGGCGTGACCTCGCCGATCTGGCCGTCGCGGCCGATGCCACCGGCACCGTCGAAGCCGCCTGAGCGCCAGCCGGTCACTCCTCGCCGTGACCTGGCCGGGGTCCGGCCCCCTCCGCTGGGTAGGGTGCCGGGCGGAGGTGCGGCATGAGGTTCCCGAGAGGCCGGCGGCGGCTGGTGATCGCGGTCGCGGCGCTGCTCGCGACGGCGGCCGTCGTGGTCGTCGTGCACCGGGTCCTCGCGCCGGCAGAGGTGAGCACCGTGGCCCGGGGCGACTACCCGGCGCCGGCCCGACCGGCTGCCGGAGTGATCGGTCGGCTGCCGGTCGCCCCGTTGATCGTCGACGGCAGACTGCGGGTGTACGCCGCACACCGCCAGGTCTACGCGGACCGGCCGGTCGACGGGCGGTACCGGACCAGCCCGTACTGGTCGTACCGGCGCTGGCCGGCCGAGCTGACCGGGGTGGTGGCCAGCGGCAGCACGGTGGTCAGCCGCTGGTCGGACGGGCAACTTGTCGCACTCGACGCCCGGACCGGCGGGGTGCTCTGGCGAACCGACGGTCCGAAGCCCGCCGAGAGTTCAGCGGTGGTACGCCGTACCGGGGCGGCCACCGTCTGGGAGCCGCGCGGACTCCGACTCGCCGACCTCCCGGACGGCCGGACGGTGCTGGTGGTGACCGGGGATGTCCAGGCGCGCGCTGTCGAGCTGAGCGACGGGCGGGAGCTGTGGCGGGTCGAACTGCCCGGGAGCTGCCGCAGCGATGTCGGCACCACGGCAGCCGGGCAGTTGATCGGCCTGGACACCTGCGCCGGGCCGGCCACCGTCGAGTTCCGGGACGCGGCGACCGGCGCGGTACGCGAGCGTTGGCGACCGCCGAACGGCCCGGACGGGTTGGTGGTGACGCCGCTCGGCTGCCGTACCGGCCGGTCGGACTGTCTGGGGCTGCGGACGGCCGGGCCGGGCGACGAGGGCGGCCGGGGCTGGCTGTTGGGTGCCGGTCCGCCGGTCGCCGCCCCCACCCTGGACCCGGCCGGCGCCGCCCTGGTCGGTGAGCAGTCGATCGCCGTGCTCGACGGTGTCGTGGTGGGTCGATCGGCGCGTACGGGCACCGAGCTGTGGAGGACCGACGGTCTCGGGCCGGCGCGGGTGCTCGCGGCGCAACCTGGCCGGGTGCACCTGTTGACCGAGGCGAACGACCTGGTGACCCTGGACCCGGTGACAGGCGCCCAACTGTCCCGCTTCCCGCTCAACGTGGGCTCGGACGGGACCGGCTGGGCTCCCGGGGCGGTGGGGGTGATGGACGGTTACGTCGCGGTCGAACGACTCCGCAAGCCGGTCGATCCGAACGGTGACGATCAGCGCTACTACTACACGGGGGAGGCGGTGATCCTGGCCGCCACCTGATCGTGGTGTCTTCCGCCCGGACTTCTGAGCCGTCCATGCCCTGTGTTCGAAAAGGGTATGTTTCTCATGGTTCAGGTTTCCGTGGAAGGGGTCGGCGCATGGGTGGGACGGCAGCCAGCTACCTCGTGGGGGGCGCGCTCGCCGCCACCGCCAGCCTCGCGCTGGCGGTCCCGCCGGTGCTGAGCTCCGAACCCGCCTCGGCGCGCGCCGGCAGCGCCGCCCGGGCCGAGCCGTCGGCCGGCAGCGGCGTCACCTTCGAGATCCTGCCGGCGACACCGACACCGACACCGACACCGACGCCGCCCACTCCCACTCCCACCACACCCCAACCCACGCCGAGCCACGGTGGTCAGTTGCCGGTCACCGGTTCGGGCGGGTCGACCCCGTTGCTCGTCGGGCTGGGTGCAACCCTGCTCCTCGTCGGCTTCTTCGCTGCCCGCCGAGCTGGGTGTCGTGAGGGCGCAGGTGATCGGCAAGTCGGCCGCCTCGGCTAGGTTCGATCGTCCGCGCCCAGGCCCGAGTCAGGGCGAGGACCTACTCGGCTGAGCCCTGCGCCGGAGCGTCAGCCGCCGGCCGAGGTCCGCTCTCGCCGCGCTGCCACACCCCGGCCACAGACGACAGACCCACGGTCAGGCCAGCGCCGCCTCCGCAGCCGCCAGGAACGCGTCGTTCTCGGCCGGGGTGCCGATGGTGACCCGGACGCCGTCACCGGCGAACGGCCGCACGATCACACCGCGCGCCTCGCACGCCTTACCGAACGCCACCGAACGATCAGCCAGTGGCAGCCAGACGAAGTTGGCCTGACTCGTCGGCACCTCGGGCACGAACTTGCGCAACGCCTCGGTGACCCGGTCCCGCTCGGCGACGACCAGGGCGCAGCGGCGCTCCATCTCGGCAACCTGGGTCAACGCGGCAAGCGCCCCGGCCTGGGCCGCCGTGCTGCTGGAGAACGGGGTTGCCACCTTACGGATGGCGGCGGCCACCACCGGCTGGGCGACCAGCCAGCCCATTCGCAGCCCGGCAAGGCCCCACGCCTTCGACAGCGTGCGCAGCACCGCCACGTTGGGCCGGTCCAGGTAGTCGAGCCCGTCCGGCACCTCCGCGTCGGTGACGAACTCCCGGTACGCCTCGTCGATCACCACCAGCACGTCGTCGGGCACCGCGTCGAGGAACGCGTCCAACTCCGCCCGGCGTAGCGCGGTGCCGGTGGGGTTGTTCGGGTTGCAGACGAAAATCACCCGGGTCCGGTCGGTCACGGCCGCGGCCATCGCCGCCAGGTCGTGCCCGTGCCCGGCCTCGTTGGGCACCCGCACGCTGGTCGCGCCGCTGGTCGCCGCAATGATCGGGTACGCCTCGAAGGACCGCCACGAGTAGAGCACCTCGTCGCCGGGCAGGCAGGTTGCCCGAACCAGGTGTTCGGCGAGCGCCACCGACCCGCAGCCGGTGGCGATCCGGTCGGCTTCCACGCCGTACCGCTCGGCCAACGCGTCCCGCAGCGCGACCACGCCCATGTCCGGATAGCGGTGCGAGGCCATGATCGCCTCGGTGACCGCCTCCACCACCCCGGGCAGCGGTCCGTACGGAACCTCGTTGCTGGCCAGCTTGATGGCCTCCGGCAGGCCCAACTCCCGAGCCAGGTCGGCGGGGCTGCGCCCCGGCACGTAGTTGGGCAACGCGTCCAGGTCGGCGCGGGTCAGCCGCAGGGCCGGCTGGTGACGTCCGGAGTCGGTCATGGAGTGTCTCCCGAGGGCTGGTTGCGGTCGTCCGAGGGGGCGGAGCCGGGGCGGTAAGGGACTTCGACGACCACCGTCTGCGCGCGCCTGTCGTGCAGCGCCTGGCGCAGCGGGTGGTCGAAGAGGGGAGAGAGGGAGTCGACCAGTTGCAGCACCAGGCCGATCCCGGCGCAGTACCAGAGCAGCGTCGGCAGACCCAGCGTGCTCCACCGGCTCAGTGCCCGGCCGAAGCCCAGCGGCTGGTCGGCGGCCATCGGCACCGCTCGGATCCGCATCACCCGTTTGCCGAAGGTCTGCCCACCGGCGGCCATGGCGGGCACCTCGTACGCCAGCCACAGCGCGGTGGCGATCAGCAGGATCACCACGAGCAGCGAACCGGCCTGCTCGCCGGGCACCGGCATTCCCTCGGCGGACCTGTCGCCGCGCGCGGCGCGCCGGAAGAACTCCTGCCAGTACGGTGCCCACTCCTGCGCCCAGCGCCAGACGAACCAGCCGTTGACCAGCACGTTCAGCGCGAGAATGAGGCCGAAGTCGATCAGCCGGGCGGTGAACCGGCGACCGTAACCGGCCAGCGCGTGGCCATGCGGCCTTGGCTCGGGCGGTCGCCCGGGCCAGCCAGGGTGACCAGCGGGCGGCACCCAGCCGGGTTGGCTGCCCGGAGGAGCCCAGCCGGGCGGACCGCCCTGCGGACCCCAACCGGGTGGGCCGGACTGCGGCCCCCAGCCGGGGCCCTGTGCCGGTGGTGGGCCGTAGCCGGGGCCTTGCACCGGTGGTGGGCCGTAGCCGGGGCCTTGCACCGGTGGTGGGCCGTAGCCGGGGCCTTGCACCGGTGGTGGGCCGTAGCCGGGGCCCTGCACCGGTGGTGGGCCGTAGCCGGACTGCGGGCCGTACCCGGGTGGTGGGCCCTGGTGTGGCGGCCAGCCGGGCGCGACGGTCTCGGAGCCAGGGGCAGCCGGGCCGGAGGTCGGGGGCTCGGCCGGGGTGACCGGGGCGGGCGGCGGCTCGGGCGGCGGAGGACCATCCGGCGGGGTGGCGTCGACGGGAATGGGCGCGCCGAGCCAACCCTCGCCGTCCCAGTAACGCCGGGTCTCGGTGTCGGCGGGATCGACGTACCAGCCAGGTTGCACACTCACGCCGTTGCTCCGCTTCGCTGCCTGCCGGTTCGCTCGCTCACGTGGACACCTTAACGACGATGGTTGCGGCGAACTTGTCGTGGAGGCACTGCTGCCACGGCTTGTCCCAGAGTTGCCAGAACCCGTCGGCGTAGCTGCACCCCGGGACCAGCGAACCGGCCAGGAACTGCACCAGCCACCGACGGCCGGCCATCCGCCGGTCCAGCGTGCGGGTCGGGTCGAGCGGCACCACGCGCAACTTCATGACCTTCTTGCCGAGCGTCTGACCGCCGCGCTTGAGGTACTCCACGTGGTAGAGCCAGTAGAGCCCGAGCATCAGCACCAGCACCGCGAGCTGGAGCAACAGGATCGGCAGGAAGAACTCGAAGAAGAAGGTGCCCGGATCGGGCTCCACCAGGGTGCCGTCCGGGTTGATCTGGTTCAGCTCGGTGAACATCCGCCACCAGAGGACGAAGAAGACCGGCATGAACAGCACCAACAGGACGGCACTCGCCAACGCCGTGTCGATCAGCCACGCCAGCAACCGGTCGCCGAAGCTGGCCAGCGGCTGACCGCTCGGGCTCAGCGGAGGAGGTGGCGGGCCGGGTGGCCCGGGGTACCACTGCGGTGGGGCGTACCCGGGTGGGGCGTACTGCGGCGGCGCGGCGTACCCCTGGGGGTGTGGTCCGGGCGGCGGCGCGAAGCCGCCGGCGGCGGGCTGAGGCCCACCGGCCGGCGGCGTCGGGTACGACGGAGGCTGCGTCACGCTCGCAAGTGTTACAGGTTGCCGCGGGCTTCCTGCTCGCGCTCGATCGCCTGGAACAGCGCCTTGAAGTTGCCCTTGCCGAAGCCGAGCGAGCCGTGCCGCTCGATCAGCTCGAAGAAGACCGTGGGGCGGTCCTGCACCGGCTTGGTGAAGATCTGGAGCAGGTAGCCGTCCTCGTCCCGGTCGACCAGGATCTTGCGGGCCTTCAGCTCCTCGATCGGCACCCGGACGTTGCCGATGCGCTCGCGCAGCTCCGGGTCGTCGTAGTACGAGTCCGGGGTGTCCAGGAACTCCAGACCGGCGGCGCGCATCGCGTCGACGCTGGCCAGGATGTCGTTGGTGGCGACGGCGATGTGCTGCGCTCCCGGGCCCTGGTAGAACTCCAGGTACTCGTCGATCTGCGACTTCTTGCGGGCGATAGCCGGCTCGTTGAGCGGGAACTTCACCTTGCGGGTGCCGTTCGCCACGACCTTGCTCATCAGCGCCGAGTAGTCGGTGGCGATGTCGTCGCCGACGAACTCCGCCATGTTGGAGAAGCCCATCACCCGCTTGTAGAACTCGACCCACTCGTCCATCCGGCCCAGCTCCACGTTGCCGACCACGTGGTCGACGGCCTGGAAGAAGCGCTTCGGCTGGATGCCGGCGGCGATCATCGGCTGGCGGTCCACGATCGGGCCACGGGCCACGAAGCCGGGCAGGAACGGGCCGCTGTAACGGGACCTGTCGACCAGGGTGTGCCGGGTGTCGCCGTACGCGGCGATGGCGGCCATCCGGACCGTGCCGTGCTCGTCGGTCACCTCGTGCGGCTCGACCACGCTGGTGGCGCCCTGCGCGATGGCGTGGGCGTACGCGGCGTCCACGTCCGGGACCTCCAGCGCGATGTCGCTGATCCCGTCGCTGTGCCGGGCCACGTGGTCGGCGCCCTCGGCGTCCGGGCGCACCGCGCCGGTCAGCACGAAGCGAGCCGAACCGCTGGTCAGCACGTACTGGGCGTGGTCCCGGTAGCCCTGCTCGGGGCCACGGTACGCCACGCAGGTCATGCCGAACGCGGTCGAGTAGTAGTGCGCGGCCTGCTTGGCGTTGCCGACCAGGAAGTGCACGTGGTCGAGACCCCGGACCGGGAACGGGTCACGGCTGATGTCGTGGTCGACGGCGCCGACGAGCCGGTCGACGTCGACGTCCTCGGTCGACTGGGGTCGGTCGATCGCCTGGGTCATGGTGGGCTCCCTCGCGTACCGGCCGGCCTCGTGGGCCGCCCTTGTCGGTTCTTGTGGCGAGGATCGCTGGCCCGGCACCGGGTGGGCAACTGTCAACGGAAGTGCTGGTCAGGTTGCGCATTCGGTATGGTCTCCACCCATGAATGGTGAGCAGAATGTACAGCTCGACGGGCTCGACGTGCGCTTGATCGAACTGCTCACCGAGGAGCCGCGGATCGGGGTGCTGGAGTGTTCCCGGCGGCTCGGGGTAGCCCGGGGCACCGTGCAGGCCCGGCTGGACAAGCTGGTGGAGCGGCGGGTCATCGAGGGCTTCGGCCCCGAGATCGCACCGGCCGCGATCGGGTTCGGGGTGACCAGCTTCGTCACCCTCGAAATCAGCCAGCGGCACGGCCACGACCCGGTCACCGCTCACCTCGCCGCGATCCCCGAGGTGCTGGAGGCGCACACCATCACCGGCTCCAGCGACCTGCTCTGCCGGATCGTGGCCCGCTCCAACACCGACCTGCAACGGGTCATCGACCAGATCGTGTCGTCCGCCGGCATCACCCGCGCGTCGACGATCATCGCGTTGGCCGAGCAGATCCCCTATCGCACGCTGCCGCTGGTGCGCAGCGCCGTTCGGACCGAAGGAAGGGCCCCTTCCTAACGCTTCCGGTATAGGAAGGGGCCCTTCCTTCCGGGCCAGAAAGCGCGGCGACACGGCGGCGCGGGCGTACGGAAGATCCGCGAACGTGGCTACGGTGTGCGGGTGGCGAAGGGGAGCGTGCGCGGTGGGCTGCTGCTCGGCCTCGCCGTGGTCGTCGCCCTCGCCGCGACCGGCGTGTGGAACCCCTTCCCGGGCCTGTGGGAGTGGGTGGACCGCAGCGAACCCATCTCCGAGCCCGACGTGGTGTGGCAGCAACGCGTGGGCGGCACTCCGCGCAGCGTGACCATCGCCGGCGACGCCGTCGTGGTCGAGCAGCGCACCCGGGTCGAGGCCCGAAGCCTGGCCACCGGCGCCCAGCTCTGGGAACGCAAGGCGGACTGGTCGGCGGTGGCCGGCGGTGACCGGGACCCGGTCGTCGCCGTCGGCAAGCTCCTGGTCAAGGGGTACGAGCTGCTCGACCCGGCCACCGGCGCGACCCGGCGACGCGACGACGACGCGGTGGCCGTGTGGACGTACCGCAACCTGCTCCTCGACGCGCGGTGCACGGACGCCACCGACTGCACGCTGAGCGCGTGGGATCCGCGCGGCACCGCACCCCTGTGGACGGCCTTCCTGCCCGGGGTGCACAGCGGCCTGCTCGCCGACAACCCGGGCCTGCGCGGCACCCGCCGGCTGACCGCCACCCGGATCGACGACGGGGTGGCCGGGGCGGAGGCCGCGCCGCCGCTGATCGGTTTCCCGGTGGACGGACGGGTGCACGTGGTCGACACCGCCACCGGCCGGGTGTTGCAGAACGTCGAGCCCGGCCGGGACGAGCGGCTGTCGGTGGTGGGCGGACGGATGCTGCGGATCGCGGCCCGTTCCCAGGACGGCGCCTGCTACTTCGCCATCTCCGCCCGCGACCCCGCGACCGGGCAGGAGGCCTGGCAGCGGGCCGGGGTCAACCTGCGTACCGCCGACTCCGCCGGCTGCGTACAGCGGGAGGACCCGCAGGGCGCGCGGAACGTGCTGATCGGTGTGGGCCCGGACGGTCGCGAGGCGGTCATCGACGGGTACGACGGGCGGCTGCTCTGGGTCGGCGAGCCGGGCACCAAGTTGATCGCGGTGGACGACCGTCAGGCGGTGTTCCGGGCTGCCGACAAGCGCTCGGTGGTCGCTCGTGAGCTGGGCACCGACAAGGTCCTCTGGACCCGCCCGGCCAGTGGCAAGGCCGGTGCCGCGCTCACCCCGTACGCGGCGGTGGTGGCCGATGAGAAGCCGTCCCGGCTGGTCGCGGTGGACCCGCGCAGCGGTCGGGAGTTGGCTGTCCTGCGTACCTCGGCGAACGCCCTCGCGGTCGGGTCGCAGGGCATGATCATCGGTGAGGGCCGGGAGATCGGGTACGTCCGGTTCGGCGCGACCGGCGGCTCGCCCGCCCGCCCACCCGGCGACGGTGGGAATCCCAGACCGGGTGGTACTGGCCCCGGTGGGCAGAACAACGGCGACTGCGGGCCGAAGGGGGAGCTCTGCCCCGAGCCGGACGGCGGTAAGGACGGCTGAGCAGGCGCCTCGCCGGCTGATCGAGCCGGCGGCGCAGCGTGTCAATCCCCGGTGGATGAGAGCGGCGTCCCAGGACGCGCCCGGCGGGTGGGAGTGATCGACCGGTCTGCCCTAGGCTTGCCGCTCATGAGCAGTGCCGCCGCATTCTCGTACGCCCCTCTGCTGCCGACCGGCCCGGACCAGACGGACTACCGCCTGGTCACCGACGAGGGTGTGGACGTCGTACACGGGCCGGGAGGCCGCCGGTTCCTGACCGTGGAGCCGGCCGCGCTCACCGCGCTGACCGCCGAGGCGATGCACGACATCGCGCACTTCCTGCGCCCCGCGCATCTGGCGCAGCTCCGGGCGATCATCGACGACCCGGCCGCCTCTCCGAACGACCGGTTCGTCGCGTTGGACCTGCTGCGCAACGCCAACATCGCCGCCGGCGGTGTGTTGCCGATGTGCCAGGACACCGGCACCGCGATCGTGATGGGCAAGCGTGGTCGGCACGTACTGACCGACGGTGCCGATGCCGAGGCCATCTCCCGGGGCGTCTACCAGGCGTACACCAAACTCAACCTGCGCTACTCGCAGCTCGCCCCGCTGACCATGTGGGACGAGCGGAACACCGGCAGCAACCTGCCGGCGCAGGTGGAGCTGTACGCCGAGGACCCGGACGGGCACCCGGACGCGTACAAGTTCCTGTTCATGGCCAAGGGCGGCGGCTCGGCCAACAAGTCGTACCTCTACCAGGAGACCAAGGCGCTGCTCAACCCGACGCGGATGATGCAGTTCCTGGAGGAGAAGCTGCGGCTGATCGGCACCGCCGCCTGCCCGCCGTACCACCTGGCCATCGTCATCGGCGGCACCTCCGCCGAGTACGCCCTGAAGACCGCGAAGTACGCCTCCGCGAAGTACCTGGACGCCCTCCCGACGCAGGGCTCGATGAGCGCGCACGGCTTCCGTGACCTCGAGCTGGAGGCGGAGGTGCTGGAGCTGACCCGCAACTTCGGCATCGGCGCGCAGTTCGGCGGCCGGTACTTCTGCCACGACGTGCGGGTGGTCCGGTTGCCCCGGCACGGCGCGTCCTGCCCGGTGGCGATCGCCGTCTCCTGTTCGGCGGACCGGCAGGCGGTCGCCAAGATCACCCCGTCGGGCGTGTGGCTGGAGCGGCTCGAAACCGACCCGGCGCGTTTCCTGCCCGACGTCACCGACGACTCGCTCGACGCCGAGTTGGTCGTACGGGTCGACCTGAACCGACCGATGGACGAGATCCGCGCCGAGCTGTCCAAGTACCCGGTGAAGACCCGGCTGTCGCTGTCCGGCCCGCTCGTGGTGGCCCGGGACATCGCGCACGCCAAGATCGCCGAGCGGTTGGACGCCGGCGAGCCGATGCCGCAGTACCTGCGCGACCACGCGGTCTACTACGCCGGCCCGGCAAAGACCCCCGAGGGGTACGCTTCCGGCTCCTTCGGCCCGACCACCGCCGGCCGGATGGACGCCTACGTGGAGAAGTTCCAGGCCGCTGGTGGCTCCCAGGTGATGCTGGCCAAGGGCAACCGCTCCGGTCAGGTGACCCGCTCCTGCCAGCAGCACGGCGGTTTCTACCTCGGCTCGATCGGCGGCCCCGCCGCCCGCCTCGCCCAAGACTGCATCAAGCACGTCGAGGTCCTCGAATACGCGGAGCTGGGCATGGAGGCGGTCTGGAAGATCGAGGTGGAGGACTTCCCCGCCTTCATCGTGGTCGACGACAAGGGCAACGACTTCTTCGCCGAGGTCACCAAACCGGTGCTCACCGTCGGCCGCCGCTGACCGACGCGTACGCGAAGGGGTGCCGGGCGAACTCGCTCGGCACCCCTTCTGTCGTCCGTGCTCTGCCGACATCGGTACGCCCGCCCCACCGGGGTGGGACGGGCGCACCGCCCCCGTCGGATGTCGTCACCGACAACCGCAGCGAGTCTTGTGCGCACCGCTGTCGATCCGCTCTCAGATCACTATCGTCTGGCTGCGGCGATCTGTGACCGCCGGACTACGCTGCTGGAAGTTGCGGCAGGAGTGCGGGGGAGCAGATGCGGTTCGGGATCCTGGGGCCCCTGCGGGTCGGCGGTGGCGAGTCCACTGTCACCGCGGGACGCGACCGGATCGTGCTCGCCATGCTGCTGTTGCGGGCCGGCCGGCTCGTACCGGTCGACGAACTCGTCGACGCGGTGTGGGAGGAGCGGCCACCGGCCACCGCCCGGGCCCAGTTGCAGACCTGCGTGTCGCGGTTGCGTCGCCGGTTCGCCGAGCTAGGGCTGGTGCCGGAGACCATCGTCACCGACCCGGTCGGGTACGGCATCCGCATCGCACCCACCGACCTGGACGCTCAGGTCTTCACGGGTGGCGTGGAGGCGGCCCGTACCGCCAACGCGGCCGGTCGCCTGCTCGACGCGCGTACCGAATACCGTGCCGCTCTGGCCCTGTGGCGAGGGCCGGCCCTCGGCGGCATCCCGAGCGGCAGCGTCCGCCGTCGCGCACAGACGCTGGACGAGCAGCGCCTCACCGCGCTGGAGGAGTGCGTCGACGTCGAGTTGCGCCTCGGGCAGGCCACGGAGCTGATCGACGAGCTCGCCGAGTGCGTCGATCAGCACCCCCTGCGGGAGCGACTGCGCGGTCAGTTGATGCTCGCGCTCTCCTCGGTCGGTCGGCAGGCTGACGCGCTCGCGGCCTACCGACAGGGCCGGCGGCTCTACGCCGACGAGCTGGGCATCGAGCCGGGCGCCGAACTGCAGGAGCTGCACCAGCGGGTGCTCGCTGGTGACCTGGCACTGACCGGCCGGGAGACCCGGGCGGTCACGCCGGTCCGCTCACTGCCCAGGGCGATCGGCGACTTCACCGGCCGGCAACAAACCCTGGCCCGCCTGGTCAAGGAGGTGGAGGCCGGCGCGCGGATCCAGCTGATCGACGGCATGGCCGGCAGTGGGAAGACGACCCTGGCGGTACGCATCGCCACGGCCCTCGCCAGCGACTACCCGGACGCCCAGCTCTACATCGACCTGCACGGGCACAGCGAGCGCACCCCGTTGACACCGGCGGCGGCGGTGGCCACGCTGCTGCGGCAGCTCGGTGTGCCCGCCGAGCGGGTGCCGGCGACCCAGGACGACCGGTTGGCGCTCTGGCGCAGTGAGCTGGCGGGCCGGCGGGCCTTGCTGCTGTTGGACAACGCGGCGACCGCCGACCAGGTGATCCCGCTGCTGCCCAACGGCTCGCAGTGCCTGGTCCTGATCACGAGCCGTCGTCGGCTCGTCGGCGTGGACGAGGGACGGCCGTCGTCGTTGCCCGTGCTGGACACCGACGAGGCCGTCGAGCTGCTCGGGCACGTGGTCGGTGTGGATCGGGTTGCGGCCGAGCCGGAGGCCGCCGCCGAGGTGGTCCGCCGCTGTGGCCACCTGCCTCTCGCGATTCGGCTGGCCGGTGCCCGGTTGGCGCACCGGCCCCGTTGGCGCATCGCCGACCTGGCCGAGCGCCTGGTCTCCCGCCGCGATCCGTTGGCCGAGTTCGAAGTGGGCGACCGGTCCGTCGGTCGGGCCTTCGCCCTCTCGTACGCCCAGGTGTCGCCGGCGGCGCAGCGCGCGTTCCGGCTGCTGGGCCTACACCCGGGGGTACGGTTCGACAACGCGGTCGCCGCCGTCCTCGCCGAGCTGCCCCTGCCGGACGCGCAGGACCTGCTGGACGAGTTGGTCGACGCCCACCTGGTGGAGGAGGCGGAGCCGGGTCGGTACCGGTTGCACGACCTGGTCCGCGAGTACGCGCGAACCCTGGTGGCCGAGCCGGAGCGGGCAGTCGAGCGGCGGGACGGCATCGAGCGTCTCCTCGACCACCACATGCACGTAGCCACGGTGATCGCGCGCACGAGGGAGCTCACCTCGGCGCATTCGCTGATCGTGGTGACGGCGCCGATCCGCGCCGACCTGGTCACGGTCGCCGCCGAGCAGGGGCGCGCCTGGCTGGACGAGAACCTTGCCCTGTGGGTCGCCCTGGTCCGGCTGGCGGAGACCGAGGGGTTCCTCCGCTACTGCTGGCAGTTGGCGAGGGCCTGCTGGCACGCCCAGTTCGAGGACGGTCGCCTCGACGAGTTGGTCGAGACGCACTCGGCCGGTCTGCGCGCCGCCGAGGAGCTGGGCGACGACCGCGCGGTGGCGACGATGCTCAACTATCTCGCCTCGGCGTACTACCGGCTGGGGAACTTTCCGGAGTCGATCCGGTTGATGGAGAGGGCGCTCGACATCTTCCGCCGGCTCGGTCTGCGCCGCGAGTACCGCAACACTCTGGGCAATCTGGGTACCTCGTATGCCGTCAGCTTCCAGTTCCGCCGGGCCCAGGAGTGCTACGAAGCCGCTCGGGCGCTGGCGACGCGGATGCGCGACATGGGCGCGCTGGCGAACGAACTCAACAACCTGACGATGACCCTGCTGCTGTGGGGCCGACCCGACGACGCGCTGCGCACCGCCCGGCGGCACCTGGGGATCGCCCGCGAGGTCGGCGACCTGCGCCGCCTCGGCAACGCACTCGGGCACCTCGGGATGATCCGGCACCGGATGGGCGACGTGGGGCCGGCCAGCCGGCTGCTGAGGGTGGCGCTGCACGTCAAGCGACAGGTCGGTGCCCGCTTCGGTGAGGGCGAGGTGCTCAACGAGATCGGGATGATGGAACGGGAGGCCGGTCGCCCGGAACGCGCAGCCGACCTGCACCGGGCGGCGCTCGTCGCGATGACCGAGGTGGGGGACCGCGCTGCCCAGTGCGGCTCGCGCAACCTGCTGGCCCGCGCGATCCTGGACCAGGGGGACACGACCAGCGCGCTCGACCTGTACCGCCGGGTCCTGGCCGACACCACCAGGCTGGGTGTTCGCTATGAGCGGGCCCGGGCGTTGGAGGGCATCGCCCGCTGCCTGGCTCCCACCGATCCGGCTGTGGCGCGTGAGCACGCGACCCGGGCGCTGTCCCTGTACCGGGAGGTCGAGTCGCCGGACCAGCACGACGTGGAACGGCTGCTGGCCGAGTTGGGCTGACGGATCATCTGCGGTTCGGCGACCGGCGCGGCAGGATGGTACGCGTGACGACTCCAGACGCGACCGGTTACCGCATCGAACGCGACTCGATGGGCGAGGTGGAGGTGCCCGCCGAGGCGCTGTGGCGGGCGCAGACCCAGCGCGCGGTGCAGAACTTCCCGATCTCCGGCCGTGGGATCGAGCCGGCCCAGATCAAGGCGCTCGCGCAGATCAAGGGCGCGGCGGCCGAGGTCAACGGCGACCTTGGTGTGATCGACGCGAACGTGGCCGCTGCGATCGCCGCCGCCGCCGCGCACGTCGCCGACGGTGGCTACGACGACCAGTTCCCGGTGGACGTGTTCCAGACCGGCTCGGGAACGTCGTCGAACATGAACACCAACGAGGTGATCGCCACCCTGGCCAGCCGCGAGCTGGGCTCGCCGGTGCACCCGAACGACCACGTCAACGCCTCCCAGTCCAGCAACGACGTCTTCCCGTCCTCGATCCACCTGGCCGCCACCCAGTTCATCGTGGAGGACCTGCTGCCGTCGCTGAACCACCTCGCCGCCGCACTGGAGGCCAAGGCGGCGGAGTTCGAGACGGTGGTGAAGGCCGGTCGCACGCACCTGATGGACGCCACGCCGGTCACCCTGGGCCAGGAGTTCGGTGGGTACGCCGCCCAGGTCCGCTACGGCGTCGAACGGTTGGAGGGCTCGTTGCCGCGACTGGCCGAGCTGCCGCTCGGCGGCACCGCCGTCGGCACCGGGATCAACACCCCGCTCGGGTTCGCCGCAGCGGTGATCGACAAACTGCGCGAGTCGACGGGGTTGCCGCTGTCCGAGGCGCGCAACCACTTCGAGGCGCAGGGTGCCCGGGACGCTCTGGTGGAGACCTCGGGGCAGCTACGCACCCTGGCGATCGGCCTTTACAAGATCGCCAATGACATCCGCTGGATGGGTTCCGGCCCCCGCGCCGGCCTGCGTGAGCTGCGCATCCCCGACCTTCAGCCGGGATCGTCGATCATGCCCGGCAAGGTCAACCCGGTCGTCGCGGAGGCGATGCGGCAGGTCTGCGCCCAGGTCATCGGCAACGACGCGACAGTGAGCTTCGCCGGCTCGCAGGGCGACTTCGAGCTGAACGTGATGCTCCCCGTGATGGGTCGCAACCTGCTGGAGTCGATCCGCTTGCTGTCCGCGGTGAGCCGGCTGTTCGCCGACCGGCTGGTGGTCGGCCTGGTCGCGGACGCCGAGGTCTGCCTGGCGTACGCCGAGGGCTCACCGTCGATCGTCACCCCGCTCAACCGCTACCTGGGGTACGACGAGGCCGCGTCGATCGCCAAGGAGGCGCTGGCCAAGCAGACCTCGATCCGCGAGGTGGTGATCTCCCGGGGGCACGTCGACTCGGGCAAGCTCACCGAGACCCAGTTGGACGAGACGCTGGACCTGCTCCGGATGACCCACCCCTGACCTGCTCGGCGAGGTCACCGCGTGGTGCCGCCCAGCCGAGGAAACGGGCGTAGAGCGCGGCGGGGTCCGGCCCGTCGTGCGGGTTGAGCCGGTACAGGTCGGCAGCCGCGTCGTGCAGCACCGTGCACAGGTAGACGCTCAACGCGATCCGGTCGTGGGCGTACTCCTGACAGAGGGTGAGCCGGGCGACCGGGCAGGGCCACGGGGCGGCACAGACCCGGCAGAGCCAGAGCGGGCGCAGTGGCAGGTGCGGTCGGCGGGCCGTCGTCGCCCGGTCGTCCAGGGTGGTCGGGGACATGGTGTTGTCGTCCTTTCGAGCTGACTCGTCTGTGACATCACCCCCGCGAGCGTCGCCTGGCGCGGGTCGCGGCGCGTGGGGTTGCGGCGTGTGGTCGCGGCGTGGGGTTGCGGCGTGTGGGCGCGGCGTGGGGTTGCGGCGTGTGGGCGCGGCGCGTGGGTCTCGGCGCGTGGGGTTGCGGCGTGGGGTTGCGGCGCGTGGGTCGCGGCGCGTGGGGTTGCGGCGTGTGGGTTGCGGCGTGTGGGTTGCGGCGTGTGGGTTGCGGCGCGTGGGGTGGCGTTACATGGGCCGCCTCGCAGGCAGTGCCTCGCCGCGCTCTGCCGTGCGTCGTCGGTCGGGCCGTACAAGATCGTGCTCGATCCTTGATGTAGTGGCCTGTTCCCGTCAGGACCCCACTACTTCCAGGATCGAGCGCGATCTTCGGGCGTCGGTCTGCTTCGTCCGGGAGTGGGACCGCCCGGCACGGGGGAGCGGGCGGTCCCGTGCGATGCCGCAGGACCCGGGGGGCGGGGAGCGGCGCCGCGCTTCACAGTCTGGTGATCAGACGACTACGGTCGGAAGGGTTCGGCCGACCTGTCGTGGTTGCCCTGTTCTCGGGCTGCGCGGGTTCTGTTGGTCGGCTGGATTTCATCGTCGGCGGGGTGGAGGGCGGCTGGCATGGCCGATGGGCAGATGACGGCGGCGGCGTTCCTGATCGCGGAGCTGCGTCGGGCGCGGGTCCGGCGAGGGTGGAGTCAGGACGAGTTGGCGAAGGCGGTCAACTACTCGGCGTCGATGGTCAGCGCCGTCGAGTTGGGTCAACAGCCGCCCACCGGGAAGTACCTGGAACTCGTCGACCGTGCCCTGGACACCGGCGGCCTCTTCGGCCGAATGTCGACCGAGTTGGTGAGCCTGGACCGGGCCCAGCCCTGGCTACGGGGCTGGCAGGCGATCCTTGAGCAGGCGCGCACGGTCCGGTGGTATGAGCACCGCTACGTGCCCGGGCTCTTTCAGACCGAGGCCTACGCGCGGGCGGTCTTCGAGGCGGGTGGCCTGCTCGATGCCGAGGAAGTCGACCGGCGGCTGGCCGACCGGATGGACCGCCAGCAGGTGCTCTACAGCGAACGGTCGCCGCACATCGTGGCGGTGCTGGATGAGGCGGTGTTGCGCCGACGGGTGGGCGGCCGGAAGGTGATGCGCGATCAGGCAATGCACCTGGCGGGCATCGCCACTAGCCACCCTCGGGTCCGGCTGCACGTGGTGCCGCGATCCGCCGAGGAGTACCCGGGGCTCGGCGGGCAGTTCTCGCTGGCCACCCTGCCCGACGGCACGGAGCTGGCCTACCTGGAGTGCCAGGTTCGTGGCCAGGAACTGGACCAGCCAGGGGATCTGCTGCGGTTGCAACGGGTCTGGGAGGCCACCCTGGGCGAAGCCCTGCCCCCGCAGGCGTCCGTCGAGTTGCTGAGCGAGGTGGCCGAGTCGTGGAGTTGATCGGCGCTGACTGGCGCAAGAGCAGCCGCAGCAACCAGGACAACATGTGCGTCGAGGTGGCTACGAATCTCGGGGGCGTGGTCGGGGTGCGAGACAGCAAGGACCCGGACGGGCCCGTGCTCGTTGTCGACGCGTACTCCTGGCGGCTCTTCGTGGTCGCGCCCCCGCGCTGACCCGACTGCCTCGCGCGCGGCGGCGGTCGGGGTTACCGCGCGCAACTTCGCCGATGTTGCTGCTTCGGCGGCGCCGGAGGCAGCAGATTCGCCGATGTTGCGCGGATCTTGCGGGTGGGCCCGGGTAAACGGGTCGACGGTGGGGTGGCGCGGCGGAATGATCCGGTCGTGGATGGCGGTGACCTGGTGGTTCCTGCGGGGACCGCGCGGCTGCGGTTTCGGCGGTTGACCATGGGCGACGTGGACGCGCTGGTCGAGCTGGACAGCGACCCCGAGGTGATGCGGTTCCTCAGCGGTGGGGTGGCCACTGCGCTGGCGACGGTCCGGGACGAGCAGTTGCCGAGGTTGCTGGCCCAGTACGAGCGGCATCCCGGGTTGGGGCGCTGGGCGGCGCTCGATCGGGAGTCCGGCGAGTTCCTGGGGTGGTTCGCGCTCGACCCGTCGGCGGACGGCACCGAGGCCGAGTTGGGCTACCGGCTGCGCCGCTCGACGTGGGGGCGCGGGCTGGCGACCGAGGGGTCGCGGGCGCTGGTCCGGTACGCCTTCGACACCGTCGGGGTGCGGCGGGTCTGGGCCGAGACGATGGCGGTCAACGAACGGTCCCGGCGGGTGATGGCGAAGGCCGGGCTGCGCCACGTGCGCACGTTCCACCTGCAGTGGGACGACCCGATTCCAGGCACCGAGCACGGCGAGGTGGAGTACGAGGTGGTTCAGGAGCGGCCGGCGGCGCGGCGGGCACGGTAGGCGGTCACGGCGGCGCGGTTGCCGCAACCGGCCTCGCAGAACCGCCGCGACCGGTTGCGGGACAGGTCGACGACGACGTTGTCGCAGTCCGGATACTCGCAGATGCGCAACCTGCTCAGTTCCCGCGAACGGACCAGGTCCGCCATGGCCATCGCCGCCTCCACCGCGATCCGGGTCGCCAGCGGAGCGTCGCGGGGAACGGCGTGCAGGTGGTACGGCTCGTCGTCGTGCTCGATGAGCTGGGGTAACGCCTTGTGCTCCAGCAGCAGGCCGTTGACCAGCGCGACGATCTCGGGCGGCTCGGCGTGCCAGATGCGGCGCAGTTGGGGGCGCAACTCCTTCACGGCGCGCAGCTCGGCGTCGGTGTGCTCGTGCCGTCCGCTGTAGGAGTGGCGGACGAAGAACGCGTCCAGCGCGGCGACGTCGGGCAGCAGTTCGCCGTCCCGGCCCGCGGTGTTGACCAGCGCGGCGGTGGCGATCAACGAACATTCGGTGTCATGAGCGAATAGCATCTTGACTCCTGTCATGGCGGACGCCTAGCGTCATCAGCACAAGAATAGTTTGGTCATGACACGGTGCCGACCCGAGGAGCGCGACATGCACTCACGACCTGCTGCCGGCGCCGCGTTGGCGGTGCTCTCCGCCGTCACCTTCGCGACCTCCGGCACCTTCGCGCGGTCACTCATCGAGGCCGGCTGGTCGGCCGAGTCGGCGGTGATCGCCCGGGTCGGCGTGGCCGCCCTGGTGCTGGCGATCCCCGCCCTGCTGTCGCTGCGCGGCAGGTGGTCCGTGCTGCGGAGCAACGCCTCGGCGATCGCGATGTTCGGGCTCCTCGGGGTGGCCCTGGCCCAGGTCTGCTTCTTCAACGCCGTGCGCTACCTGCCCGTCGGTGTCGCTCTGTTGCTCGAATACCTCGGCATCATTCTCGTCGTGGCCTGGATGTGGTTGCGGCACGGGCAGCGACCCCGCCGGCTCACCGTGGCCGGATCGGTGGCCGCCCTGGTCGGGCTGGTGTTCGTTCTCGACCTCGCCGGCACCGCCGACTTCCACCCGGTGGGCGTGCTCTGGGGGTTGGGCGCGGCGTTCGGCCTGGCCGGCTACTTCGTGCTCGCCGGCCGGGTCGACCCCCGGCTGCCCTCGGTCGCCATGGCCAGCGGTGGAATGGCCGTCGGTGCCGCCGTGCTGCTCCTCGTCGGGCTGACCGGCCTGCTGCCGCTGCACGCCACCTTCGGCGACGTCACCTTCGCCGGGCAGCCCACCAGCTGGTTGGTACCCATCGCCGGGCTGTCGCTGGTGGCCGCCGTCATCGCGTACCTGGCCGGGATCGCCGGCACCCGCATCCTCGGCCCCCGGCTGTCGTCGTTCGTCGGGCTGACCGAGGTGCTGTTCGCGGTGCTGATCGCCTGGCTCTTCCTGAACGAACTGCCCACCGGCTGGCAACTGTTCGGCGGCGCGTTGATCGTCGCCGGGGTCGCGCTGGTGCGCCTCGACGAACTGCGCGGCTCGCCCGTGCCCGCTACCCCCGAGCCCGTGCTGGCCGGCAACGCCCGGTGAGACAGTGGATGCCGTGCTGACCCACGTGGTGTTCGACGCCGACGAGACCCTGCTGGATCTACGCCCGGCGGTGACCGGCGGGCTGGTGGCCGTCCTCGACGAGATGCGGCGGCGCACACCCGCCGCGGCCGGCGTGTCGCTCGCCGAACTGGAGTCGGACTGGGGGGCGGTCTTCGGCGAGCTGAGCGCCGCCCCGGTGATGGAGATCCGCCGCGCCGCCCTCGCCCGGTCGCTGGCCCGAGCCGGCCTCGACGATCACCTGGACGAGATCGCCGCCCTCTTCTTCGCCCGGCGGTTCGCCCTCACCCGGCCCTTCCCGGACGTCGCGCCGGCGCTGGCGACCCTGCGCACCCGGTACGCGCTGGGCTTCGCCACCAACGGCAACAGCCGCGCCGAACGCTGCGGGCTCGCCGGTGAGTTCGCCTTCGAGGTGTACGCGCACGAGAACGGCCTGCCCAAGAAGCCCGACCCCGCGTTCTACGCTGCGGTAGTCCAGGCCGCCGGTGTGCCGCCGGCCAGCATCGCGTACGTCGGAGACTCGCCCGAGCACGACGTGGTCGGCCCGCAGCGCGCCGGGCTGCGGGGGATCTGGCTCAACCGGCTCAACCGACCACTCCCGCCCGGGGTGACCCCCGACCTAGAGGTGTCCGGTCTGGACGCGCTCCCGGTAGCGCTGAACAGACTGGTCGCTGCCCGTAGCGAAGACGTAGTGGACGCGTAGTCAGCCCGCCCAGCCTGGGACAGCCGCGGTCATCAGCCGCGGCGACGAGGCCTCTGACCAAGGAGTCCCATGGGCTGGTTGCAACTGTCCCTCCGCCGCCGCGGCGCCACGGCGCTCGCGGCCCTCACCATCGGCATCACCGCCGTCGTGGTACCCGCCGCCCCGGCGCACGCCGCCGGCCCCGCTGACCACGTGCTCTACTGGAACGACGTCCTGCTCCGGACCTTCCGCCAGGTCGGCGGGGCTCCCGGCCCGCTGGCCAGGGCCGGAGCCATGATGCACGGCGCCATGTATGACGCCGCGAACTCCGCGCTCTGCGCCACGGGCGCGGACCGGTGCATCGGGCAGGCGTACCGGATCAAGGTGACCCCGACGGCCGGGATCACCCCCGACCTCGCCACCGCCATCGACCACGCTGCGTACGACACGCTGCGCAGCGTCTATCCGTCGATCAACTTCAGCGCCGACCTGACCGCGGCGCAGGAGGGCATCCCCAACTCCGCGGCGCGTACCGAGGGCCAGCGGATGGGTGTTGCCAGCGCCCAGGCGATGATCAGCTTCCGGGCCGGCGACGGGGCACCGGACACCTCCACCTACGTCGACGGCACCGTGCCCGGCCAGTGGCGGCGCACCGGCTCGGGCGAGCCCGCCACGCCGAGCTGGGGGCTGACCAGGCCGTTCACCATGACCTCCAACACCCAGTTCCGGCCCGGCCCGCCGGCTGGCTACTCCAGCTACGCCACGCTGCTCGCCAGCCCGCAATATGCCGCCCAGGTCAACGAGGTGAAGAGCTTCGGCGCGGCCAGCGGCAGCGCTCGTAACGCGGACCAGACCCAGGCCGCCTGGTTCTGGGCGAACGATCTGGACGGCACCTACAAGCCGCCAGGTCAGCTCTTCGCGCACACCCGGATCGTGTCCGCCGCCGCCCAGCTGAACCAGGCTGGCAACGCCCGCCTGTTCGCCCTGGTCGGGATCACCATGGCCGACGCCGCCGTGGTGTCCTGGGACACCAAGTATCAGACCTCGGTCGACCTGTGGCGGCCGGAGACCGCGATCAAGCTCGCCGGCTCCGACTACCGGGACGACACCGCCGCCGACCCGAACTGGAAGCCGCTCTCCGCCGACCGCAACAACGTGAGCTTCTCCCCGCCGTTCCCCGCGTACACCTCGGGGCACGCCACCTTTGGGGCTGCCTGGGCAGGGGCGATGAAGGGCTTCTTCGGCGCGGACGCCTTCCGCTTCATCGGCACCACGGAGGATCCGCACGCGGTGGGGGTGACCCGCACCTTCACCAGCTTCAGCCTGGCGGCCGTGGAGAACGCCCGCAGCCGGATCTACCTGGGGGTGCACTACCAGTTCGATGCCGACGCAGGGCTGTCGTCCGGCACGGCTCTGGCCAACTACGTCGCCGGGAACTTTCTCCGACCGGCGGTCCCCGCGTACACCCTGGACGGTTTCTACGACGGGCAGAGCTACCTGGGTGGCAGCTACCCGGACGCGGTCGCCGGAGGGGCCTTCACCCTCGGGTTCAAACTCGCTGCCGGCGGCACACCGGTCACTGACCTGGGAGCCGTCACGGGCATCACCTGGAACGGGCAACCAGGAGCGAGCGTCGGCACCCTGGCCTTCACCAACGGCCGCTACCAGGTGACCGTCAACCCCGGCAAGGCGTGCGGTCCAGGCGGCCAAACCCTCTCCGTGCTGCTACGGGACGGGTCACGCCGCAATTTCGGCGTCAGTTGCACCACCGTCTGACGAACGTGGCGGGACGGGCGGCGCGACCGGATTCGGCCGCGCCGCCCACCCGTCGAGCCCCAGGCGGGAGAGCTGTTGCCGGACCTCACCGAGAATCCGCTCCGCCTCCGAGAGTCGATTGAGGGTGCGGGCCATCTCACCGGAGAGCTCTGCGGCCGGCCCGCCGGTCAGCAACGAGCGGTAGGCCAGTGTCAGCTCCGACCCCGGCTCGACGCCCAACTCGTCGCGGAACAGCCGGCGGGCCCGCTGGTAGCAGCGGATCGCCTCACCGCGCCGGCCGGCCCGGTTCAGCGCCACCAGCAGATGGCACCAGAGCGGCTCGTGCCACGGGTGCCGTTCGACCAGCGCGGACAGGGCCGGGATCAGGTCGTGGTGCCGGCCCGCCGCGAGGTCCAGGCCAATCAGTTCGGCCAGTGCGCCGAGACGCTCGTCGGCGAGCCGGGCAGCGGCGGCAGCGGCGAACGGGGCCTCGATGTCGACGAGTGGTTCGCCCCGGTGCAAACCCAGGGCGCTCCGGTACGCCTCGGCTGCCTCGGCCGGCTGCCCGGTCCCGGCGAGCGTTCGACCCTGCCGGACGAGCTGCCGGAACACGCTCACGTCCACGTCCGACGGGGCGACCTGCAACGCGTACCCGGTGGCGTGGGTGACGATCCGTACGTCCGGCAGTGCGCGCAGCCACCGGCGTGCCACCGAGATCTGGGCGTGTACCTGGGTTCGCACCGTCCGGGGCGGCGCGTCGCCCCATACCGCGTCGACGATCTGCTCGACCCGGAGCAGCGCACCGGCCTCAAGGAGCAGGAACGCCAGGACGGCCCGAGGACGCCTGCCATCAAGACGCAACGGATCCTCGGCCCCCTCAACGGTGAGCGGGCCCAACAATCGGAATCTCATGCCGGCCGGACCAAGTCACAGCGGACGGTACGCAAACGGCAGCAGCCCATCAGTCCTCCAGCCCCCGTTTCGAGGAGAACGCCAAGCAGCAGTAACCATAGAAGTTGCACGATGCGATGACAATGAGACCTACGGTCAGGGTCCGATCGGCTCCTCAGCGGTCGGCGACGATCGACCCGGCCCCGGTGCTCACCGTCGCCATCCGCGGCTGAGCAGCGCGGCGCGTACCTCGCCGAGCACTGCCGGGAACTCGCTGTGCAGCCGGCGACCGGTGACAAGCAGGACCAGCCAGCCCGCGCCGACGAGCAGATTGAGCGTGCGACGGTCCCGCTGCGGCTGATCCCGGCCTGCCTGCCGCTGGCCGTCGTACTCGACCGCCACCCGGTATTCCCGCCACGCCAGATCGGGGTGCACGACGACGCCGTTGGGCAGGCGCACCGGATGTCGAGCGATCGGCCGTGGCAGCCCGCCGAGCACCAGCCGTACGCGCAAATGCGATTCCGGCGGAGACTGTGCCCCGGGGTCGGCCAGGTCGAAGACCCACCGCGCCCGTCGCCCACCGTGCTGATGGGCGTTCCGGCCCGCTATCGCGGCCAGCTCGTCGCGGTCGGTCAACCCCCGCCCGAGCAGCGAGTCGACGATCCCGACCGCGCGGACCGGATCGAGCCAGACGGCCGTCTCCCAGGCGGCTCGACCGGGGGCCGAGCGCGGGATCGGCACGCCCGAGGCCCAGTTGGGCCGCACTGCGGTGGCCGTCCTCAGCCCGTGGCCCGGATCGGGCACCACGATGCCGCCCGCCCCGACCGCCACGGCACCCGGTCGGGGTAGCCATCTAGCCCGCCGTGGCGTTGGGCTGATGGTCGATATCGGGGTGGACGCGTTGACGTGTACGCGGAGGCCACGCTGTGCGCCGACCCGCAACTGCCGGGGCACGAGGACGTGCACGTCCTCAGTGAAGGCGGCGGCGTGTTCGATGCCGTGCAGGTGGGCGGCCGACGGGCCGCCGACCAGCACACCCGGCGGTAGTCGGAGGAGGGCGGCGCGACAGGCCAGGGTGTGGTCCCGTTCCAACCGTGCGTCGGCGTAGATGTCGTGGCGTAGGCGCACCCAGGCGGCGCTGCGCAACTGGTGCTCGGTGAGCAGGCCGCCCCGGACAGCGTCGGAGCCGCGGAAGACCTGCCAGGTCAGGGCATCGGGTCGGTACGGACGAGGTGGCATGTCGAGCAGCGTGACGGCTGCCGATCGCCCGCCGAAACCCCTGTGGACAACCCGCCTCGAGCCGACCGTCGACCGCTGTGGACAGGCGCGGCTCGACCTGCCGATCATGGTATGGCGTCCGCGGCGATCCACTCGCGATCCTGGAAATCGGGCTGTCGGAACACCCCGATTTCCACGATCCCGAGTCGATCAGGCCCAGCCGGCCAGCGAGGCGGGTGAGACGGTCAGCGGAGGGCGGCGGCGACGGTCTCGGCGGCGGCCAGCACCTGCGGGCCGATCAGGTCGACGTCCAGCGGGGCGAGCGCGACCACGCCGACGCTCGCCTCCAACCCGGGTACGCCGAGCACCGGGGCGGCCACCCCGTACGCCCCGGACTGCAGCTCCCCGCTGCTGCTCACCGGTTCCGCCAACCCGGCCCGGCCGGCCAGGATGGCCCGCCCGGCCGCTCCCCGATCCAGCGGGTGCCGCGCCCCGGTCCGGTAGGCGACGTGGAACGACGTCCAGCTCGGCTCGACCACGGCCAGCGCGACGCCCTCTCCACCCTCGACCACGGTCAGGTGCGCGGTGGCACCGGCCTGCTCGGCGAGCCGGCGCAGCGCCGGCAGGGCACTCTCGCCGAGCAGCGGCTGGGCACGTCGGGCCAGGTGCAGTACCCCGGCACCGAGGCGGAGCCGCCCGTCGGCGTCGCGGCGCAGCATCCCGTGCCCGGTCAGCGGGCCCACCAGCCGGTAGACGGCGGCACGGCCGATCCCCAGCCGGGTCGCGACCTCGGTGACGGTCAGACCGCCCTGCGCGTCGGCGACGAGGTGCAGCATCCGCAGCCCCCGGTCGAGGGTCTGCGCCATCTCCCCGACCCGCCCCGCGTCGCCCTCGGGCGGACCGGCAACCGCGCCGGGGCTGGCCGGCGTCTCATCCGAGCGTGCGGTCGCATCCACGCCTGGCAGCGTACGACCCGGCACCGGCGGACCCGGACAGGCACGGACAGCTACCCTTGTACGGTGACGCTACGCCTGTATGACACCGCCACCCGATCGGTGCGGGACTTCGTCCCGCGGGAAGCCGGCAAGGTGGGGGTCTACCTGTGTGGTCTCACTCTGCAGGCCCCGCCGCACATCGGCCACCTTCGCTCCGGCGTCAACTATGACGTGCTGCGTCGCTGGCTGTTGGCCGCCGGCTACGAGGTCACCTTCATTCGCAATCTGACCGACATCGACGACAAGATCCTGGTCAAGGCCGGCGAGCAGGGTCGCCCGTTCTGGTCGATCGCGTACGCGAACGAGCTGCTGCTCGCCGAGTCGTACCGGTCGTTGAACGTGTTGCCGCCCACCTACGAGCCGCGGGCCACCGGGCACATCCCGGAGATGCACGAGCTGATCACGAAGCTGATCGCCGACGGGCACGCGTACCCGGCCACCGACGGCTCCGGCGACGTCTACTTCGACGTGGCGTCCTGGCCGGCGTACGGGTCGCTGTCGGGTCAGTCGCCGGACGCGATGCAGTCGGCCGGGGACGCACCGGACCGGGGCAAGCGGGATCCGCGTGACTTCGCGCTGTGGAAGGGTGCCAAACCGGACGAGCCGGCGGACGCGTACTGGCCGTCGCCGTGGGGGTTGGGCCGTCCGGGCTGGCACATCGAGTGCTCGGCGATGTGCTGGCGGTATCTCGGTCCGGAGTTCGACATCCACGGCGGTGGGCTGGACCTGACGTTCCCGCACCACGAGAACGAGATCGCCCAGTCCCAGGCCGCCGGGCTGCCGTTCGCCCGCTACTGGGTGCACCACGGGCTGCTCAGCATCGGTGGGGCCAAGATGGGCAAGTCCGCGGGCAACGCGTTGGACCTGGCGTACGTGGATTCGCTCGGGGTTCGGCCGGTGGAGCTGCGTTACTACTACGCCGCGGCGCACTACCGCTCGGTGATCGACTACTCGGAGGATTCGCTGCGGGACGCGGCCACCGCGTACCGCCGGATCGAGGGTTTCGTGCAGCGGGCGGCCGAGCGGGTCGGCGCCGGGCAGCCCGGTGACCTGCCGGACGGGTTCGTCGCGGCGATGAACGACGACCTCAACACGTCCGCCGCGCTGGCCGTGCTGCAACAGCACCTGCGCGACGGCAACACCGCGCTGAGTGCCGGCGACGATGTGACCGTCCGCACCACCCTGGCCGTGGTGCGGGCAATGCTGGATATCCTCGGGATCGACCCCCTCGACCCGGCCTGGACCGGTGGCGGCCGATCGGATGATCTTCGTGCCGTGGTGGACTCCCTGATCGCGCTGGCCCTGGAGCAGCGCGCGCAGGCCCGGGGCCGCAAGGACTGGACCGCCGCGGACGCGGTACGTGACCAGCTCAAGTTGGCCGGCGTGGTGGTCGAGGACACCCCCCAGGGCCCCCGTTGGACTATTGGAGAGCAGGACTGATGGCCGGCAACTCGCAGCGCCGTGGCCGGCGACTGACGTCGAAGGCAAGCGCCCCCAAGGGCTCCGGCGGCAAGAACAAGGACTCGTTGGCCGGGCGGGGCCGTACCCTTCCCGCCGACGAGCGGCCGTGGCACAAGGGCTACTCGGGCACCGAGAAGCTGCCGCAGCGCACCGCCTGGAAGCAGGACAAGGAGCGCCGCGCGGCGGCCGAGGAGGGGCGGGCCCCGAAGATCGGTCAGCCGGGCACCAAGGACACCACCTGGGGCCGGGGCGGCGGTCGGGGTGTGCCGGCCGGCCGGGGTGCGACCGGCGGTCGGGGCGGCAAGCCCACCGCACGGTCCGGCCCCCGGGTCACGCCGGGGCGCAAGTCCAACCCCTCCAAGGACACCCCGGAGCTGCTGGTCGGGCGTAACCCGGTGCTGGAGGCGCTGCGCGCCCAGGTGCCGGCGACGGCGCTCTACACCGCCCAGGGCATCGACATGGACGACCGGATCAACGAGATCATCCGGACCGCCGCCGACCGGGGCATCGCCAACCTGGAGATCAGCCGGGCCGAACTGGACCGGATGACCGGTGGGGTGCTGCACCAGGGCGTCGGGCTCCAGGTGCCGCCTTTCGCGTACCAGCCCTTCGAGGACATGGTCGCCGCCTCCCTGGAGCAGCAGGCCCCGCTGCTGGTCGCGCTGGACGGCGTCACCGACCCCCGCAACCTGGGCGCGGTGATCCGCTCGGCTGCCGCGTTCGGCGCGCAGGGTGTCTTCGTACCCGAGCGGAGGGCTGCCGGGATCACCGCGACCGCGTGGCGGACCAGTGCCGGCGCGGCCGCGCGGGTGCCAGTGGCGCAGGTGACCAACCTGACCCGGTCGTTGAAGGCGTGCCGCGACGCCGGCTTCATGGTCGTCGGCCTGGACGCCGACGGCGACACCGACCTGTACGACCTGGAGGCCGCGGTCGGGCCGCTGGTGGTGGTGGTCGGTTCCGAGGGGCGCGGTCTTTCCCGCCTGGTCGGGGAGACCTGCGACCTGACCGTGAGCATTCCGATGATCTCCGAGGTCGAGTCGCTCAACGCCAGCGTGGCGGCGGCGGTCGCCCTGGCCGAGGTCGCCCGCCGGCGTTCCGTCGAGCTGTAGAACACGACGAGGGGCGGCCCGCCTGAGCGGACCGCCCCTGTCGGTAGTGCGTTACGTCAGATCCGGGTGCCGGTGGAGGCGTGGAAGACGTGGCTGCGACCGGCGGTCGGCTTGACGAACACGGTGTCACCCATGTTCGGCATGTTGCGACGGTCGGTGCGGACCACGAAGCGCTCCGAGTTGCCACCGAGCGCGGCGTGGCCGTAGATGTTGGCGTCCGAGCCGAGGTCCTCGACCAGCTCGACCACGACCGGCATGCCGCCCTCGGTCGGGCTGACCAGCTCGCAGTCCTCCGGGCGGAAGCCCACGGTGACCTTGCCGTCGCCACCCTCGGCACGGGCCGCCTCGACCTGCTCCCGGGTCAGCGGGATGTACATCTCGGCGAACTCGGCGCCCTTCTCGTTCAGCGGGACGGTCTTGATGTTCATGGCGGGCGAGCCCATGAAGCCGGCGACGAACACGTTGGCCGGGGTGTCGTAGAGCGCCCGCGGGGTGTCCACCTGCTGCAGGACACCGTCGAGCAGCACCGCGACCCGGTGACCCATGGTCATGGCCTCGACCTGGTCGTGCGTGACGTAGACCGTGGTGACACCCAGCTTGGCCTGCAGGGACGCGATCTGGGTACGGGTCTGCACCCGCAGCTTGGCGTCGAGGTTCGACAGCGGCTCGTCCATGAGGAAGACCTGCGGCTCGCGGACGATCGCCCGGCCCATCGCGACACGCTGACGCTGACCGCCGGAGAGCGCCTTCGGCTTACGGCTGAGGTACTCCTCCAACTGGAGCAGCGCGGCCGCCTCCTTGACCCGCCGGTCGATCTCCGACTTGGAGGTCTTGCGCAGCTTGAGCGCGAACGCCATGTTCTCGTACACCGTCATGTGCGGGTAGAGCGCGTAGTTCTGGAAGACCATCGCGATGTCGCGGGCCTTCGGGGGAAGGTGGGTGACGTCACGCTGGTCGATGTAGATCGAGCCGGCGTCCACGTCCTCCAGGCCGGCGAGCATCCGCAGGCTGGTGGACTTGCCGCAACCGGAGGGGCCGACCAGGACGAGGAACTCGCCGTCGCCGATCTCGAGGTCCAGCTCGTTGACGGCGGGACGCTCTTGGCCCGGGTAGACCCGGGACGCCTTGGAATAGGTGACCGTAGCCATGGTGAAGCGCTTCCTTTCACCGGCAGGAACGTGCCGGACGATCCGAGTGAAGGAGCGACCGGCACGTGTCCGCGCCGGTCAACGGACGCCGGCTCCGTCGCGAGGGCGCCGGGTCGTCGTCCGTGTCATGAACCGTAAACGTGTTTCCCCTTGCTGCCAAGGTGAGGGAGGATCGAACGCGGCACCCCGCCTACGCATTCCGGTCACTCCGGCACGGTCGGACATCAATCGACGCACCGCTGAGCGTCGCGAAGCCCTACCGGCGTCGGGTTGCTGACGTTTCCCGTGCTCGGGAGGCCTCGCGAGCGGGATATCCGGATGTCACTCGCTATGCTGACCTCGACGCACGCGCCCCTGTAGCTCAGCTGGCCAGAGCACTCGCCTTGTAAGCGAGATGTCGCCGGTTCGATCCCGGCCGGGGGCTCCAATTCAACCCTCCGATCCCGTATCGGTGGGCGTAACGGTCGACCGGGCGAGACGGAGGCCGATGAGCCGCGCGGTGGAGGAGTCGAACCGGGCGATGCTGCGTGCCCGGGACGCGATGGACCGGGCGTACGCCGAGCCTCTGGACATCCCCGCGTTGGCCCGGATCGCGCACGTCTCCGAGGCGCACTTCATCCGTACCTTCCGGGCCACCTTCGGTGAGACCCCGCACCGCTACCTGCAACGTCGCCGGGTGGAGCGGGCGATGGCGTTGCTGGTGGAGACCGACCGGGACGTGACGGACATCTGCTACGCGGTCGGCTTCGGCAGCCTGGGCACGTTCAGTCGGACGTTCCGCCAGATCGTCGGGGAGTCGCCCTCGGATTTCCGGCGTCAACGCGGCGCGCCCGCCAACGTGCCGTCGTGCTTCACCAAAGCCTGGACCCGACCCAGCAGTTTTGGATAAGCCGCAGGTCACGGTCTACCTCTAGCGTCATGGGCATGACGATGAACGCGATCAGCCGCTCCCAGATCTACGTCCTCGACCAGGACGAGGCGCTCGATTTCTACGTGAACAAACTCGGCATGGAGGTCAACACCGACCAGGACCTCGGCTTCATGCGCTGGTTGACGGTCAACCTGCCCGGCGACCCGGAGCGGGAGATCCTGCTGGAGAAGCCGGGCCCGCCCGCGCTGGACCCGGCCACCGCCGAGCAGGTCCGGGAACTGCTCAGCAAGGGTGCCCTCGGCGGGTACCTCTTCATGACCACCGACGACGCCCACAAGACGCACGAGGACCTCGTGGCGAAGGGCGTCGACATCACCGACGAACCGACCGAGCGCCCGTACGGGATCGACTTCGGCATCCGGGACCCGTTCGGCAACAAGATCCGCATCGGCCAGATGTTCCCGCGGGCGTAGGGGGGATCGACGATGAGCCAGGCCGCACCATTTCCCCTGGTACCACGGGCCGATGTCGGTCGGGACCGTGGCGTTCGGCCTGGCGGTGTCGGCCGGTTGGTTGTGGCTGTCCGTCACCTTCGCGCGGGCGGCCTCCGGGCGGGCCGACTGAGCTGAGAGCCCGCACAGCCGGGAGGTGCGGGGTCGCCACCGCACCTCCCGGTGTGCTGGGGTGTTCGGCATGCCGACCCGACTGCTGTACCTCGCCCGGCACGCCGAACAGGACCTGACCGGTCTGAGCAGTGCCGCGACCGAGGAGCCCGACTCCGGCCTGTCGGAGAGGGGTCGGCGGCAGGCCATCCTGCTCGGTGAACGCCTGCGGGGCCGGCGGTTCACCGCCGTCCACCACGGGCCGCTGCGCCGGGCCGCGCAGACCGCCGAGCTGATCGCCACGTCGCTGCCCGAGGTTCCGGTGTACGAGACGGAGTTGGCCGGTGACCACCTCCCACACGACACGGACCCGTCCGGCCTGCCGCCCGCGTACGCGACGTTTCTGGCCCAGTTCACGGCGGCTCAGCGGGTCGACGGGCCGCGAGTGACGGCGGAGGCGGTGCGGCGGTTCGCCGGCCCGGCCACCGGAACGACAGACGGTGACGAGCCGGTCCGCGAGTTGGTCGTGACGCACACCTTCCTGATCGGCTGGCTGGTACGGCACGCCCTCGACGCGCCGGAGCGACGATGGCTGGGCTCGAACTCGCACAACGCGGGGCTGACCGTGATCCGGTACAGCCCTGCCGGCCCGCCGAACCTGCTCGCCGTCAACGACGTGGCCCATCTTCCGCCGGAGTTGCGAGCCACCGGCCTGCCCCCGGACTACCTGGTGTAGGTGCCGGTGGCCCGCAGCAGCAGCTTGACCACCGCCCGGGTGGCCGGCGGCGGGCTCGCGTCGGCCGGGCAGTCGGCGTACCCGCTCTCGTTGCGGCCCACGACGAGCCGGTAGTGGAACACGTCTGAGCAGCTGGTCGAGGTGGGTGGTGGCCCCGACTCGGCAGCCAGTCGGGGGTCGGCGGCCAGGCTGGTCAGGCTACCCAGGTCGGCAGGAGTGAGTTTGCCGCTGCGTCGACTGCCGGCCCGGTCCACCATGGTCCACCTGCCGTCCGGCTCGACGGTGATGGAGTCACCACGCCCGGCGAAGCCGCCAGAGATTCGTAGCGTCACCCGGGGTGCCGCGCTGTCCGATGCGAGGCTGGTGGGGGCGGCATCGACAGTCGGGGCGACTGTGGGCTTGACGCCGGGCGTCGGGATGCCGGTGGCCGTCGGGGCGGGGGTCTCCGGAGGAGGATCTCCGGCGGTGCCGGCCCGGTCGGTGCTGGTGCACCCGGCCAGCAGGGCGACCAGTAGCGCGACGGTGACGCCGGTCGTCGACGTGGCTCTCATCCTCGTCGGACGCGCGGCCCGCAGCGTCGGTTCCCCGTCAACGGCATCCGCCAGACGGCATCATCGATCCCGTGCCTCGCTCGGTCATGGCAATCTTGGACAGTTTCCGTGACGCGCTAACGGAAACTGTCCAAGATCGCCCAGTACAACGCCTGCGGCGGGCCTGGCCGATCGGTCACGGGTCGGCGCGGTTATGGTCGCCGGGCCCGGCGGGCGGCGTCGCGGGTCGGGTGCGTCGCGGGTCGGTCGACGTCGTTGCGCACTGTGGCGCGGATGAGGGGATCGGGCGTGTCGGACGCGGAGTTGACAGTCGAGGTGACCGGACCGGTCGCGACGGTGGTGATCCACAACCCGGCTCGGCGTAACGCGATGACGGCCGCCATGTGGCGTCAGCTTCCCGAACTGCTCGACCGGCTGGAGCCCGACCCCGACGTACGGGCGTTGGTGCTCACCGGCTCCGGCGACGCCTTCTGTGCGGGTGCCGACCTCGGCGACCTGGCCGAGCTGCTGGACGCCGGTGACGCCAGCATCGCGGTGGATGCCGAGGAACGGCTGGCCCGTTTCGCCAAGCCGACCGTGGCGGCCATCCGGGGTGCCTGCGTCGGCGGTGGCGCCCAGCTCGCTGTCGCCTGTGACCTGCGGATCGCCGCGGACGATGCCCGTTTCGGCGTACCGCCGGCCCGGCTCGGTCTGGTCTATCCCGCGCCGACCACGCGCCGGCTTGCCCGGCTGGTGGGCCCGTCCGCCGCCAAGCACCTGCTGTTCACCGCCGAGCTGATCGGCGCCGAACGCGCCCTGCGGATCGGCCTGGTCGACGAGGTGGTGCCTTCCGACCGGCTCGCCGGACGGGTGGACGAGCTGACGGCGACGATCGCCCAGCGGTCGCCGGTGAGCGTCGCCGCCGCGAAGGAGATCATCGACGATCGGGCCGGACCGGCGCGGGTGGCCTGGTGGCACCGGAAGGTGGTGACCACCGGCGAGGCCAGGGAGGGTGTTGCGGCGATAGCCGAGCGCCGTACTCCCCGCTTCGCCTGGCAACCACCGACCGCCGACTGACCGCGTTTGAGCTGTCGCGGTCGTGGTGGAAACTGCGCGTCAGGCTGTCCGCCAGCGTTGGCTCGCGGTGCTGATCGTCGGGTTGGCGGCGGTGAGCCTCGGTCAGGTGCTGCTCGGGTTCGCGCCGTTCCACACGGTGATCGGTGGGGTGCTGATGGTGATCTGGGTCGTCCTGATCGTGGTGCTCCTTAGAGGTGCCAACCAGGGCGAGGCGTTCCTGCGGGCCCACCCCGATCTCGGCGGACGCTAGCCGCAGCGCGCTAGCAATCATCGCAGGATCTCGATCCCGGGGTGGCCCGGCCCCGGGTCGGTACGGCAGGCTGTCCGTCGTGCAGCGTGATCAGTTGCTTGCGGGCCGCTACCGGCTCATGGAACGCCTCGGCAGTGGTGGCATGTCGGCAGTGCACCGGGCGTACGACGAAGTGCTCGAACGGGATGTCGCGGTGAAGGTGCTGGTGGCCTCGGACGCGGGCGCGCGGCAGCGGATCCAGGGCGAGGCCCGGGCAGCGGCCCGGCTGTCGCATCCGCACGTCACCAGCGTCTACGACTACGGCGAGTCGTCGGTCGACGGCGTCCAGGTCCCGTTCGTGGTGATGGAGCTGCTCGGCGGTCACACTCTCGAACAACGGTTGCTGGTCGGGCCGTTGCCGCCTCGCGCAGGCTTGCGGGTCTGCGCCGAGGTGGCCTCCGCGCTCGCCGACGCGCACGCGCGAGGGTTGGTGCACCGCGACATCAAGCCGGGCAACGTGATGCTCACGCCCACCGGTGCCAAGGTGCTCGACTTCGGCATCGCCGCAGCCACCGGCGACTCGGAAATCGACTTCGAGGGGCGGTTGCTGGGCACCCCGGCCTACCTGGCCCCGGAGCGGCTGGAGGCCGGGGAGGTGCTGCCGGCCTGCGACGTGTACGCCCTCGGTCTGCTGCTGCACCGGGTGCTCACCGGCCGGCTGCCGTGGCCGGGTGAAGCGCAGACCGGGATGCTCCGCGCTCCCACACACGTCGAACCGGACCCGCTGCCCGCGATCGATGGCGTGCCGCCCGAGGTCCACCGCCTCTATCGCTGGTGCCTGGCTCGCGATCCCGCGGACCGGCCGCCGGCCGTCGAGGCCGCCCGCATCCTGCTCGCCGCCGCCTCCCTCTCCGCCGCACCGGGCGAAGACGCGAGCGGGATGGCGGCCACCGCGGCGGCTGACACGGGCGGGGCGGCCACGAACCCAGCCGCCGACGCGGCCGGGACGGCCGCCGACACCGCGGCGACCGACACCGCGGCGACCGACACCGCGGCGACCGACACCGCGGCGACCGACACCGCGGCGACCGACACCGCGGCGACCGACACCGCGGCGACCGACACCGCGTCGACCGCCACCGCGTCGACCGCCACCGCGGCGGCTGACGGCACCGGGCGAGCACATGGCGCGTCGCCCGCAGAGCCGGTCGACCCGACCGCACCAGCGGCCCCCGAGCCGACCTCGCCGGGCGGAGCGTGGCGTCGTCGGCGGGCGATGCTGGCGGTCAGCGGCGCGGTGCTCGCCGCAGTGGCGATGGCCGGATCGCTCGGCGACTCGAACAACCGCCGACCCGGGCCGCAAGGCCCGTCGACGGGTACCGGTCCGGGCACCACCACGGTGGGGATGCCGAGCAGTGAGGAGCCGTTAGTCGAGGTCGACAGCGGACCGGCCGTCGTCCCGCCGGCTGACGGCACCGCACCTGCACCCCGGTCGAGCCCGTCGACCGGCCCGAGCCCGACCGTCGCCACCCCGACAGCGACCCCGACCCCAACCCCGACCGGAGCCGCGCCGACGCCCACCCCTGGTGGGGGCACGTCCGTCGGCGCGCGCGGCGGGACAGTCACCGTTCGGTGCGTCGGGAAATCGGTCGAGGTGCTCGCGGTGACTCCCGCCCCCGGCTTCCGGGCCGAGGCGTACGACCCGGGCCCGGCGAAGCAGGTCCAGGTCGAGCTGGCCTCCGCGGAGCACCGTAGCGAGATCCGGCTGAACTGCCCCAACGGCAACCCCAGATCGAAGGTCAAGGAACGCGCCGCCTGATCGGGGGCCGGCGGGTGCCGCGCCCGGGACGTACCCGGACACGGCCCCCCGTTCCCGCCGGCCGGCCCGTCACCGCCCGGCCAGCGCCCCCCAGCCCGGGTTCACCGGTTCCCGGCGCAGTGGCATGCCCGCCTCCGCCGGCGTCCGGTCGCCCTTGCGCTGGTTGCAGGCGTAGCAGGCGGCAGTGGTGTTCCGCCAGGTGTTCCGGCCGCCGCGCGAGCGGGGCAGGACGTGGTCGATGGTGGAGGCCGCGCCGCCGCAGTACGCGCAGCACCTGTCGTCGCGGCGCAGCACACCGGAGCGGGACCACGCCGGCCCGGAGTTGAACCTCCACCTGGTGACCACGTAGCGGACCAGCCGCACCACCCGGGGCATCGGGAAGACCCCGATCACCCGGTCCGGCTCGGCCTCGTGGATCTCGGCCACCCGACGGCAGAGCATCCGGACGGCGTGTTGGACGGTGACCCGGTGCAGCGGGCCGAGGTCGGCGTTGACG